>URAG01000056.1 GCA_900545755.1 uncultured Cloacibacillus sp.
GAGCCATTTCGAACCATGACTGTGTAGTGTCAACTTGGAGGGCTTTTACTATGTCCAAGTTATGGGGCGCTGTTCAGAGCTTCGGGCGGCCCGTTTGCGTCGTGTCGTATTCTGCGGATTTTTTATTCGGCCATGCAGACTATCTGCACTTCTACCGGCGCTTCGCCGGGGAGGCTGGCTACGCCTATTGCGGCGCGGGCGGCCGTGCCGGCTTCGCCCAGTTCTTCGCAGAGGTATTCGCTTGCGAAGTCGGCTATTTTCGAGTGGGCCGTGAAGCCTTCGCCCGCGTTGACGTAGACGGTCATTGAGAGGACGCGCGTGATTTTTTCGCACGGCTCGAGCCTGTTGCGCGCGGCGGTCAGGGCGTTGGCGGCGGCGAGGCGCGCCGCTTCGCGGTATTTTTCAACCGGCTCGCCCGCTTCGGCCTTGCCGCTGAATTGGAGCGCCCCGTCTTTGCGCGGCGTCATCCCCGCCGTGAAGACGAGGTTTCCGCCGCGCGCCGCGGGGACGTATTTTCCCTGCGGTACCGGGTCTTTCCGAGGCGCGCTCATTTGCGGTACAGCTCCATGAGCTTGAAGAGACGCTCCATAGCTGCGACGGCCTTGTCGTGATCCTGCGAGAAGTTTATGCGGAAGCTGTGGAGGAACTGCGGGCCGAACTCGGTGCCGGGCGTGACCGTGACGTTCGCGTGCTCGCGCGCTATGCGGATGAACTGGTGGAGCGAGACTTCGAGCTCCGGTATCGTGACGAAGAGGTAGCTGCCTCCGTCCGTCGGGCGCGCCGTGACGCCGGGGACTTTTTTGATGACGGCCATGAGGTCGTCGCGGATGCGCCTGTGCTCCGCGACGCGCGCGGCGAGCCAGCCCTCCGGCTCGCTGAACCAGCAGCGGAAGACGGCCTGGTTGTAGCCGCCGCAGCGCAGCGACATGATGGCCTGCAATTTTTCCATGCGGTCTATTATCTCCGCCGTGCCGAAGGCGGCGCCGAGGCGGTAGCCGCTGAGCGACTCGGTCTTTGACGGGCCGATTATCGTGACGAGGTTCTCCGGTATTTCGCTCTGCGCGCAGAGGTGCGTGTACTCGACGCCTTCGTAGACCTGCCGCGAATAGAGTTCGTCTACGATGAGCGTCGCGCCGTAGCGCTTCGCAAGCTCGGCTATTTTGAGGATTTCGCCGCGCGAGTAGACGCAGCCGGCGGGGTTGTTCGGGTTCGAGAAGAGGAATAGTTTCACTCCGCCCTTGAAGGCTTCTTCGAGCGCCGCGAGGTCGATGCCGGAGCCTTTCTCAATGTTTTCATAATGCATTTGGATCGGCACGAGTTCGCCGCCGAAGAACTCCGTCATCTTGCGGTTCCCGAAGTAGTCGGGCTCGACTATCGCGACCTTGTCTTCTGGCATGATGTTCGCGCCCATCGCGAGGAAGAGCGCGCCCTGTGTGCCGGGTGTGAATATGAGGTTTTTCGCGGGGTCTATCTTTGCACCGGAGAAGGCGGAGAGCTTCGCCGCTACGTACTCCAGTATCTCTTTTCTGCCGCGGTAGGGCGTGTAGGCCTGCGCCGCGCCTTCTTCGACGCCCGCGGCGAAGAGCTCGAAGCTGCCGGGCGTGGGCAGGTGCGCGTCTACGTCGCCGTGGCTGAAATCCACCGGCGCGCCGTCGAGCTTCGGCCCGCGAAGATCCAGCGCTTCGTTTTTCTGTAAGCTCTCCTGTCCCGGAGCGTTGTCTACTCCGAGGGTGCTGAATTTTTCGACTATGTTCAAGGTGAACGCCTCCCGTAGAGTTGTCTGGTTGTCTTTGTCGTTTTTATATCAAATCGGCGCGCAGGCGTCCAATATTTATAAATTATAACGTTATAACATCGTGGCGCGTCTTTAATAATCGCGGCTGTGCGGGCGCGCCCGGCGATGTTTTCACAGAATCTCCACAAAAAGAGCTTAAAATATTCATGTTTTCGTTGTATTCTTATGTCAATGAAAAACCTTGAAAAATACTCTTTTACGGAGGTATAGACTATGGAGCATAAAAGATTGCTTTCCGGCGGTGTTCTCGCGCTCTGCGCCGTATTCGCGGCTCTCGCGCTTTTCGCCGCGCCGGTGCTCGGCGGGAAGGGCGGTTTTTCGGTGCGCTCGTTTTCGCCGCAGGGCGAGGTCGACGGGGCGGTCGAGATAGTCGCGCGCTTCTCGGAGGCCGCCGTCGCCGACGAGGCTGTGGGCAAGAAGCTCGCGCCTTCGGAGTCACCCTTCGCCTTCTCGCCCGAGATAGCCGGCGCGGGGGTCTGGCGAGACGCTTCGACCTTCGTCTTTACGCCGTCGGGAGGGCGGCTCGCGTCCGCGACGCGCTACACGGCGACGGCGCGCGATTCCCTCGCCTCGGCGCGGGGCGATGCGCTTTCCGGCGCGCGGAGCTTCTCCTTCAACACGCCGGCGCTCGCCTTCGTAGGCGTCAAACAGACGAATTTCGACCAGAGGAGCGGAAGGACGGAGTTCGAGCTTGAATTTTCGCTTCCGGTCTCGCCGTCGCGGCTGCGCGGCTACGCCGAGGTGAAGGACGAAAAGGGCGGGCTGCTGAAATTCGACCTCGGAAGGACCGTTTCAAGCAGGATACGCCTTTCCGTTGAGGCCCCGCGCGCGGAGAAACTCGCGCTCTCCATAGCCGCCGGGCTGCCCTCCGAGGCCGGCCCGCTCGGCCTTCAGAAGGCCGTTGAAGTAGAGCTGAAACGTTCGCTCGTCATGGAGGTGCGCGAATCGCGCGCCGAATCTTCGATGGACGGAGGCCGCGTCGTGATAGATACGACCGCACCCGTCGATCTTGCGAAGGCCGCATCGTTCATTGAAGTCTCGCCGAAAAAGGAATTTACAGTGGAGCCTTCCGACAGCGGCTTCGTCGTATCGTCCCCGGCTTTCAGGCCGCAGGACAGGGTGAAGATAACGGTCAAAAAAGGCTTCCCCGCGCTTTCGGGACGCAGCCTCGCGCAGGAGTGGAGCCGCGCCTTCATCTTCCCGGACGTGCAGCCCTCGGTGCGCTTCCCCGGCGCGGAGGACGGCGTCATATCGCCGGAGGGTTCGCTGCGCGTGCCCGTCGAGAGCGTGAACTACGACAAGCTGCGCGTAACGGTGTGGCAGGTCTACGACAACAATATCCCGCTCGCCGCGCGCGGCGAATACGGCTATCCGTCGCAGAGGCTTTCGCGCCTGGTAGTAAATAAAGAATTTTTGGTGAAGGGCCGCCCGAACGAAACTGCGCGGCGCGCCCTCGACCTCCGCCCGCTGCTTGAAGGCGAGCGCGGTGTATTCTGCGCCGTCGTCCAGGGCGTGGGCCGTGAATGGAGCGAGGCCCGGCGCACGATAAACGTCACCGACCTCGGACTGACGCTGACGCTCGGCCGGGACGCCGCCGTCGCGCGCGTGCTTTCAATCTCCTCCGCGAAGCCCGTATCCGGGGCCAAGGTCACGCTCTGGTCCTACACGAACCAGCCTGTCGGCGAAGGCGTGACCGGCGCGGACGGCGTGGCGAACATAAAGCTTGTCCCAGACGACGAGCGCGGCACGCCAGTCACCGCCGTGGCCGAGAAGGATGGGGACACGTCGTACATTAACATCACGTCGGGACTCTTCGGCGGGAACGACGAATTTGACACGCGCGGGATGCAGTGGACGGAGGGCTATTCCGCGTACTGCTACACGCCGAGGGACGTGTTCCGCCCCGGCGAGCGTGTCCCAGTCTTCGCTATAATCCGCGACGCAAAGGGCGCGGCCCCCGAGCCCTTCCCCGTCGAGATGCGAGTATATTCGCCTGGCAAACTGTTCAAGAAAGAGCTCGTGAAGCTCACGCCAGAGGGGGTCTTCGCGGCTGACATAGACGTTCCGGCGGACGCCCACGCGGGAGCGTGGAGCGTGCAGCTCAACGTCCCCGGCACGGAGACTGCGATAGGTTACAAAGACGTTTACGTGGAAGACTTCGCCGTCCCGAGGATGTTCGTCGAGGCTTCGCCCTCGCCTGCGTCCGTCACCGGGAACGGCGAAACGTCTGTCAAAATATCCGCACGCCATTCGTTCGGCAGCCCCGCCTCCGGCATGAGGTGGGAGGCCGAACTGCGGCTTGTGGACAAGACTTTCGAGCCGTCTGGGTGGAAGGGCTTCGTCTTCCGCGATTCCGAAAAAGAATTCTCGCCCGAGAGCCGTCTCTTCGCCTCCGGCGAGCTCGACGCCGAAGGGCGCGCCGAGGCCGCGCTCGCCTGCGGCGGATGGAGCGCGCCGTCAATGCTCGCGCTTTCAATACGCGCCGGAGTGATGGACGACGGGGGCCGCTGGACCTACGACACCGCCGTCGTGTCGTGGTATCCCTCCGAGGTTATGGTCGGCATAAAAACACCGGAGACCGCCGAGCCCGGGCGCGCCGCGCAGTTCCGCGCCGCCGCCGTCAAGCCGGACGGGACGCCAGCGGCAGTCCGCGAACTGAAATATTCCTTCTTCCGCAGCGTGCGGCGCTCCGTCGTATTTGAAAGCGACGGCCGCATGAGCCGCAAAGTCGAAGAAGAGCTGATCCCGCGCGGCGAAGGCGCGATACGGCTAGCGAACGGCGTCGGTGAAGGTTCCGTCAAGCCGGACGAGCCGGGCGAGTACCTCCTGCGCGTAGAGACGCCGGACGGCTCTTCGCGCGCCTCCTCGCGCCTCTACGTCTACGGGGCCGGGGACGGCGGCGGCACGAACCTGCCCGACGCCGTGACCGTCACGACGGACAAGAAAATATACAAAGCGGGCGAAACGGCGAAAGTAAAGATAAAATCCCCGTTCGCCGGCTCCGCCTTCGTATTCGTCTCCACAGCCTCGCCGCAGTGGCGCGAATGCCGCGTTACGGCGGGAAAGACCGCCGAGTTCTCCGTGCCTGTCACGGAAGACATGAAGCCAAACGCATGGATAACGGCGCAGGTCGTGCGCCCCGCCTCCGGCGACGGGACTCCGCAGCGCGCCTTCGGTGCCGCGCCGCTGATGGTGGACAACACGGGCAGCCTCCTGAAAGTCGAGCTGGACGCCCCCTCGCGCCTCGAGCCGGGCGAGCGCGCCGTCGCGCTGACCGTTAAAGACTCTTCCGGCAAAGGCGCGGCGGCCGACGTGACCGTCATGCTGGCGGACGAGACTGTGCTCGGCCTCACCGCCTACGAGACGCCCGCGCCGTGGAGCTTCTTCACCGGGCGCAGGCAGCTCGGCATGGACACCTTTGACCTTTACGGCGCGATGATAGCGCCTGAAAAGCCCTCCACGCCGCTTCTCGTAGCGGGCGGCGGCGCGGCCTTCGACGCGGAGGGCGCAGTAGCGCAGCGCATGATGAAGATGCAGTCGAACATGAGCCCGGTGCAGGCGCAGCGCTTCCGCATACTCTGCGTGACTGCGCGCGCGAAATCCGGCGCTGACGGGCGCTGCTCCGTCACGCTCGACATACCAGAGTTTTCCGGCACGGCGCGCCTCATGGCGGTCGCCGCCTCCGCATCGGCGGAAGGCTCGGCTGGGACGGATGTC
The DNA here is from genome assembly GCA_900545755.1 of uncultured Cloacibacillus sp. Taxonomy (GTDB): domain Bacteria; phylum Synergistota; class Synergistia; order Synergistales; family Synergistaceae; genus Caccocola. The sequence continues at coordinate 5,513 of URAG01000056.1, forward strand.
GCGATAGTGCGCGACGTGGCTGTAGAGCCGTCGCTCCCACGCTTCGCCGCGCCCGGAGACATATTCTCCGCGCCGTGCAGGCTCTTCAACATGACGGACAAATCAAAGGAAGTAGCCTTCGAAGCCGTGAGCCTCGACGAAACGAAGCTCATAGGCGTAGACTTCTCCGCCCGTAAGGAAAAGAAGCTGACGATAGAGCCTAACGGCTCCGTCACTGTCCCGCTGAAATTCCAAGCGAAGGGAACGGGGACTGCTAAAGTCCGCTTCTCGGCGAAATGGGACGGCGGCTCTTCCGTAGAGGAAATAGAGCTCCCCATGCGTCCGGCGGCCCCGCGCGTGACGGAAAGCGCCTTCAAAACGCTCGGGCAGGGCGAAAGCTGGGAGTTCGCGCTTCCAGGCGAAGGGCGCGGCGGCGCGGACAACTTCGCGCAGGTTTCCGCCATGCTCTCCGCAATGCCGCAGGTCTCCGTCTCCGGCCTCGCGCGTATGCTCTCGACATACCCCTACGGCTGCTTCGAGCAGACAGTATCGGCGGCATGGGCGATGCTTGAAGCCCCCGAGATAGTCAGGGCCTCCGCGCCGGAACTCGCCGGGGACGCCAGCGTAGAACGGGCGATACGCGACATAGAGGCGCGCCAGAACTACGACGGCGGGTTCCCGCGCTGGAGCGGCGAATCGTGGTCGCGTCCGTGGGAAAGCCTCTACGGGGCCCACTTCCTGCTTGAGGCGCGCCGCCTCGGCCACGCCGTCTCCGAAGACGCCCTGCGCGCCGCTGTTGACTACGTGCGCGCGCTGCTCCCGCTCGCGCCCGGCACGGACAGCGACGCAGAATGGCGCGACACCCTCACGAGACGGGCCTACGCCGCCTTCGTCCTGACACTCGCGGGCGAGCCGCCGCTCGGCTGGATGGAAAGCCTCGACGAAAACGCCGGGCAGATGGCCCCGTCGGGCCGTCTGCTGCTCGCCTCGGCCCGCGCCGCGGCGGGGGACAAACAGCAGGCCCTCGCGCTGATAGGCGGAGGCTCCTCGCCCGCCGAGACGCCGAAAGGCGGTGAGAACTTTGACTCCGAACTCCGCGACGCCGCGCTGAAACTTCTCGCGCGCACCTACGCCGCGCCGTCGGGCGGCGAGACGGCGGCCGCCGCAGCTTCGCTGATATCGCGGATAAACTCCGGAGCGCGCCTCTCCACGCAGGAGGGCGGCTTCGCGATGGCGGCGCTCGGGCGCTGGTTCGCGGCGAACCCGCAGAGCGGCGCGCCAGCGGGCAGCCTCGCTGTCGTTCCCGCGGACGGCGAGGCGGCGAAGACGGAAGCCGTGAACTCCAAAAACCGGATAGCCGTATCGCGCCGCGCCGGAAAATACAAAGCTGAAAACACGGGCAAAGCGCCCCTCTACGCGGCGTGGACGGTCTCCTACGTCCCGTCGGGCGAGATAGCCAGAAGGGACGACGGCATAGAGCTGCGCCAGCGGATCACGGAACGCTCCGGCAAAGCCGTAGGCGAAACGGTAGAGCGCGGCGCGGCGCTCACCGCCTCCGTGACGCTGATGCCGAAGGCCGGGACGCCGCGCGCCGTCGCCGTCGTCCTGCCGCTTCCCGCGGGATTCGAGATAGAAGACCCGCGCCTCGCCGCCTCCGGCGAACAGACGCCGCAGGGCGTGACCTTCGACGCCCGCGACGACAGGCTCCTGCTCTTCATAGACAGCCTTGAAAAGCCGCTCACCTGGCGCTATTCGATGCGCGCCGTGACGGAAGGCGACTTCGCCGTGCCGCAGGTCTACGCGGAATGTATGTACGAGCCCGGCGTTTCAAGCGTCTCGGGCGGCGGAAGAATAAAGGTGAAAGCGGCGGATGACGCCGAATAAAAACGCGGACGGGCGCGCGGGGAGAGTGCTCCGCGCGCTCGCCTCCAGCCTTACGGGCAGCGGGGCCGGCAGGAAAGCCGTCGCCGCAGCCGCCCTCCTGATCGCCGCCGCCGTCTGCGTATTGGCGGTCGCGGCGGCGACCCTCCCGATGGAACGCATACTGCGCCGCCCCTCGTCGCTCGTCGTGACAGACATGCGCGGCACGCCCCTTCGCGGCTCGCTCTCAAGCAACGGCGAATGGACGCTTCCCGTGCCGCTCTCCGAAATGGGGCGCTGGATGCCCGCCGCCGCCGTCGCGATAGAGGACAGGCGCTTCTACGCGCACCGCGGCGTAGACTGGCTCTCGATAGCGCGCGCCGCGTGGCAGAACGTCTCGGAAGGGCGCGTCGTCTCAGGCGCTTCGACGATAACGAGCCAGGTCGTCCGCCTCGCGGAAGAACGCCCGCGCACTATTCCCAACAAATTCATCGAATTCGCGCAGGCCGCGGCGCTCGAACTCTTCCTTACGAAAAACGAAATACTCGAAATATATCTCAACAGCGTGCCCTTCGGCGGAAACACGCGCGGCGTCGAGGCCGCGGCGCGGACGTGGTTCGGCAAACCGGCGAAAAACCTCTCGCTCGCCGAGGCGGCGCTCTTCACGGCGCTGCTGCGCGGCCCCGCCTTCTACCGCCCCGACCGCCATCCCGAGCGCGCGCGCGAACTCCGCGACAGGCTCATAGACACCCTCGCCGAGCGCGGCGTAGCGACGGAAGAAGAGGCGCGACGCGCGAAGCTCGAACCGCTTCCAACGGCGCGGCGCGACATCGCTGGGACGCGCATCCAGGCCGCGGAGATGGCCGCCAAAATGGGCGCGGCGCGCGATAACCTCGACAGATATGGGCGCTTCCGTTCGACGCTCGACGCAGACAAACAAAACCTGCTGCTCGCCGAGCTGCGCGCCGCAGTGGCGCAGACCGGCGGGGGCGTGACCGCCGCCGCCGTCCTCGTGGAAAACAAGACGGCGAAAGTGCGCGGCTACATAGGCAACGCGCGCGAAGGCACCGGCGCGGAAGCCGCGTGGGTGGACTGCGCCGCCTCGCCGCGCTCTCCGGGCTCCGCCCTCAAGCCCTTCATATACGCCCTTGCATTTGAACGCGGCCTAGCCGCGCCGGAAACAATGATAGCGGACGTGCCCGACGGCGGCGGGAGCGCCGGGGTGCGCAACTACGACCGCCTCTACCGCGGCCCCGTAACGGCGCGCGCAGCGCTCTGCGACTCCCTCAACGTACCCGCCGTGAAAATGTTCCGCGCCGCCGGGGCGGAAAACGTCCTCGGGCTCCTCCGCAGGCTCGGCTTCTCGTCGCTCACGAAAGAAGCGTCGTGGTACGGCGACAGCCTCGCCCTCGGCGGCTGCGAAGTCTCCCCGCTAGAACTCGCGCGCGCCTACCGGACGCTCGCCTCGGGCGGGCGCGACGCCCCACTCGTCTGGAACGAAGACGCGGAGGCCGAAGAAGGCGCGCCCGTCGTCTCGGAAGCCGCGGCGGCGCTCGTCCTCGACATTATGAAAGACGCGCGGCGCAGCCTCCCCACCTACGCCGGGGCCGCCAACGACGGGAAAATAGTGGCCTTCAAAACCGGGACATCCTATGGCCTGCGCGACGCATGGACGGCGGCGGTGACACCGGAATGGACGCTCGTCGTCTGGCTGGGCGACCCCACGGGCAGGCCGCGCCCCAACCTCACGGGGCTCACTGCGGCGGCCCCCGCCGCGGCGCGCATAATGCTCCGCCTCACGCGGAAAAACGCGCCGTGGTTCAGCCTTCCGCCATCGGTGGCGAGAAAAGAGCTCTGCCCGCTCTCCGGCGCACCGCGCGGCCAGTGGTGCCCGCAGAAAAAAGAAGGGCTCGTCATAAAAAACGTGACGGACTCAGAGCCATGCCGCCTCCACGCGCTGCGCGGCGGCGAAGTGAAAATACTCTGGCCCGAAGAGCTGGCACTCTTCTTCGCCTCCCGCGGCGCCCCGCGAAGCCCGGCGCGCCTGACAATAACATCGCCGCGCGACGGCGCGGCCTACACGCTCTCCGAAAACTCGGGCCGCCTCGTACTCTCGTCGGCTGGGGGCGACGGCGCTGTCTACTGGTTCGCGGACGGCGAATACATAGGCGCGTCGGACGACGGGCGCGGCGCGGCGTGGACCATGACGCCGGGCGGCCACCTCATAACGGCGGCCTGCGAAGACGGATCGACGGCAAAAGCGAGGATAGAAGTGAAAGACCCGCGCGCCCCGGCGCGTGAACTTCCGCCGCTTGAAGCGCTTGAATGACGTACGCCGCCTGACCACGCGGCGCGTACGCTGGGAAATTGCGGCGCGGCACGGAAATCGGATATAATTCGGACGTATTGGACTGCCTGAAAACTTGATACGGGGGGATGAAGATGGGCATAAAATTCGTACTCATAATACAGTGCGACGCGGCGCGCCTAAGATGCAGCGGCTTCGCCTGCATGAACAGCTTCTACGGGCGCGAAGGGTTCTTCGAAGGATGCGGCTACGGCCCGGAAGTGCGCTACATGGCGCTCACCTGCGGCGGCTGCTGCGGGACGAGCCTCGCCTCGAAACTCGAACACTTCTCCAAAAAACTCGCGCGCAACACGGACATAAAAAAAGACGAAGTCGCCGTACACCTCGCCTCCTGCATGGTCACCGACAACTACCACCACGACCGCTGCCCGCACCTCGAATACATCAGGGCGCTCGTCCTCAAAAAAGGCTATAAAAACATAGTCGAAGGCACCTTCAAAAGTCAAAACGCCGCCAAAAAACGCGCCGCAGGAATATACAAAGACTACGAACTGCGAAGGTTATAATAGGTTTATATGGATGAAAGGTTTTTTATGTGCTCTTGTCTGCATTTATTAATTTGCGTAATTAGCATATCTGAAACAGTATGAATAACATCTTTGATGTGTGGTTCCGGATATTTAGGTAGAATTAAATAACAGTCACGTGGAGGGGGTGCGTCGTAAAGTCGAGATATCGTAAAACCGTCCTTACTTGCTGTATACGCTATAGAATAAGGGACAATGGCCCAGTCATCTTTTGTGTTAAAAAACTGCATCCCGAGAGATGCTATACTGACGTGTATCTTTGCCTGGTGTGGACGCCACCAGTAATCGTGCCATATATTATAATTTGGGGCAAATGTTTGGTGTATTTCATGTTCTGGTGGCAAGTCTCTAGGGTGTACCCATTTGGGCCAGATTACGCCATCGAAATTTTTATGTATCACCACGAAGTCTTCGGAAAAAAGATGTCGTGATATCAAGTCCGCATAAGGAGGAGCACTATTTGCTATTCCGATATTTGCCTCACGTTTTGCTAACAAATCGTGTACTTCCCATGAATGCTGTATTGATAATGTGAAAATATATTCTGGATGTTCGTGTAAAAAATTTGGGAAACTTTTTTTTAGAAAGAAGGAGTATATACTATCCAATATGGCAGCTGATACCTTGACACGGGGCATCTTAAATTTTAAGCATTGGGCTTCTTGATGTAGTGTGGCCATTGTTTCGGCTATCTGTAAGAACGACTCGCCCATCTCTGATAATGTTACATTACTGTGCCCTCTGCCTCGGAAAAATAACTTTATTCCTAACTCTTGTTCGAGCAAAGCTAGTTTCCTACTGACCGTACACTGAGATAGAGAAAGCGCCGACGCAGCTTCAGAAAGATTTCGTCGTTCTGTAATTTCCAGAAAAATTCTAATAGTATCTAAATCCATTATTTTTTACCTTCAATACAATAAATTATTCTTTTATGGCATATTTTAATGCTAAATTCATCATTTTTCAATATATTAAATTTATGCTATCATAATGCATAGTGATTGATTAGTTAAATTTTTATAAAAAATTATTCTGTGGTTATCCTTTATGTGTGCTGCACATATTGGCTAGAAGTCATTATGCTAAAATTTTTCACTATTTTTAATGGGAGGTGAAATCTATGTGTATATAACCAAACTAAATACTTTGAAATATTCGGTAAATTGGAGTCTAATGGTTAGTGAAGACAAAAGAACAGAGGGGGCAGCATAGATGATATTTAAAAGACTAGCGTCAATGTCAATATCGGCTAAAATTTTTATAGGTATGGTATTGGGTATTATATGTGGACTTATCATCGGAGAGCCAATGGGGCAGGTGGCGTTTGTTGGTAATATTTGGATGAACGGACTAAAAATTGCAATCGCTCCAATTGTGCTTGTTATGTTGATTTTAGGTATTGGACGGCAGCAAGATCCATGTCGTATGGGACGTGTGTCGGTAGAACTAATTATTTATTACACATTTACTACATTTATGGCAGGGGTTCTTGCAATAATCGTTGCTAGCGTTACAAAAGCGGGCGTAGGGTTTAAGATTATAGAGTCAACAACAGAAATGCAGTCCGTAGAGATGACATTTTCAAAGTTCTTTATTAGCATGGTACCCGACAATTTCCTCGCTCCTTTAGTAGAGAACTCATTGATGCAGGTTCTGGTTTTGGGTGCAATATGCGGTGTTGTTGTGTTACGTATGAAGAATGAGAAAACCAAAGAAGCTATATTGTCTGTTTGTGAATGTTTGCAGGAGTTGCTGAATGGAATACTACGGTTGATGCTTTACGTTGCGCCTATAGGTATCTTTTGTTACATGGGCTCAATCGCTGGAACTAGTGGGACAAGTGTACTTATTTCTTTGGGTAAATTTATGGGTACTATGATAACGACAGACATTCTCCAGATCATATTAGTGTATGGTTTGATAATAGTATTGATCTTGCAACACAGAAATCCTTTTCACTATTGGAAAAATATGGTCTCTTCCTGGATAATTGCTTTTACTACGGCAAGCTCTGTATTATGTATTCCTACCAATACAGCGATTTGTACAGAAAAATATAACTGTGATCCTGCCATAGCAAACTTTGGTATTCCGCTTGGCGCTGTGTTCAATTTTGACGGAGCTGCAATTTTTTTCCCGTGCGATATAATTTTTGCAGCACAGGCCGTTGGAATAGAATATAGCTTTGGCACATTGCTCTATATGTCCCTCATTGGCACTTTGATTGCTAGCTCTGGCGGAGGTGTTTTTGGCGGAGCTTTAGTTAAATTGATGGTAATGTGCGAGTTGTTTAGTGTACCCAATTCCATCATCACCATGATCGCTGGAACTTTCGCTATAATCGATATGTTCATTACGGTTGTGAACATAACAGGTGATGTGGCTGGGACAACGTTAGTGGATTATTGGGATAAGAGGCGTAAAGGGCTTGCCACAAAGATATAGAAAGGGTTAAAAAATAATATGCATGTCAATCAAATACCAACACCAGCGCTCATAGTCGATTTAAACATCCTTGAGCAAAATCAAAAGCGTATGATGTCATTAGTGCAGAATTCCGGAGCTAAACTACGGCCACACTATAAATCTAATAAGTGTATAGACATAGCACGCCTTCAGCTGGATGCAGGAGCAAAGGGAATAACATGTGCGAAATTAGGAGAAGCGAAAGATTTAATTGAAGCAGGGATAGAAGATGTGTTAATTGCAAATCAGATTACTGATAAAGCAAAGATAGCAGAAGTTGCTGCTTTGGCTAAGTGTTGTCATTTAGGTATCGCAGTTGATTCTTTGCAAAACATCTATGATTTAGAAAGCGCTGCTGCATTCCAAGAGTCTACCATATATTGTTTTGTTGAATATGATATTGGTATGAAACGTTGTGGCGTATATACACTGGATGACTTGTATATACTAGCAAAAAACATCTCTACTTGTAAACATCTAGTTTTTGAAGGGATACAGGCATATGCTGGACAATTATCTCATGAATTAAGTAAAGAAATTCGTCAAAATGAAGGAGAAAAAATCGAACAAAAATTAAAGGAGGCAAAGGATTTTCTCGAAGAGAAGGGGATTCCAGTTAATAATATATCTGGTTGTAGTACCGCTTCTGTGCAGGATCATGCAACACTTGATACTGTATATACGGAATTTCAAGCTGGAAGCTACATATTTATGGATGCTGCATATGGAGAACTGAAAGATCTCACCTTTGACAATTCTCTTTTTGTTTTGACTTCCGTTATTAGTAAAGCTGGTGGCAACATTATTATGGATGCAGGGCGTAAATCAGTATCCATGGATCAAAAGCCTCCCATTCTATTAGGGTACGAAAAATATCCGCTAAAGTTGTCAGAAGAACACGCAACGGTGTCAATTCCATCCATTGTGGCTGAAATTGGTAGTAAAATGAAAATTATCCCTGGACATTGCTGTACTTGTGTGAATCTTTATGATGCAATGTATTTTACTAGAGGGGATAAAGTTGTAAATAAAGTTGTTATAACAAGTCGCGGTAAATCACAGTGATGAACATCATAGCGGAGGGTAAATAATATGCAGAACCAACTTCAGTACATGCGTGCAATTAAAGGAATGCTAGATTTACGTAGTGACACGTCCACTATGCCTACACCAGCTATGTGGGAAGCTATGATGAACGCGGAACTAGGAGATGGCGGACGTGTAGATTTGACGGGCAGAGGCGAAGATCCCACTGTCTTTCAACTCGAAACTCTCTCCGCAGAGATAGTGGGAAAAGATGACGGAATATTTATGCCAACGGGTAGCTTAGCCAACCACACTGCGCTGTACACAGCAGCAAAACGTGGAGACAAAGTCCTTGTTGAAAAGAATGCTCATATATATATTAATGAGAAGTTCGACTTTCTGCAGGAATATGGCGGTAAAATTCCTATTTTGTATAATTTGACTGCGGATTATCAAATAGATTTGAATGAGATACATTATTTGTTAGATAACAACGATATAAAAGTATTGTGCTTAGAGAATACGCATAACTATTCCAGCGGCACATGTTTGACTCCGACCACAATGGAACAGGTTTGTGAGCTTGCTCACAGATATAGTGTCCACGTTCACTTAGATGGAGCAAGAATATTTAACGCAGCGGTTGCTCTGAATTGCGATGTAAAAGATCTTACAGCACCAGCTGACTCTCTGATGTTTTGTATTTCGAAAGGGTTGTGTGCGCCGATAGGCTCCGTCTTATGCGGCAACGCAGATTTTATAGCGGAAGCGCAGTTAGTTCGTAAACTTATGGGTACTCTGATGCGGCAAGCTGGGATTGTAGCAGCAGCAGGTATTGTTGCGCTAAAACACAATATCGATAGATTAGCTGAAGACCATAACAATGCTGCTTATCTTGGTAAAATGCTTAGCGAAATTCCTAATGTGATTATGGATCCAGCGGCAGACCAAAGTGACTTTGTATATTTAAACGTTGCGCCAACCGGTTTATCCGCCCAACAGGTGACGGATGATTTACGGGAAAGAGGATTACTTGTGGCTAAAATGACTGATGACAGCATTAGATATGCAACACATCTAGGAGTGACA
>URAG01000057.1 GCA_900545755.1 uncultured Cloacibacillus sp.
CCGTCGTCCCCGATTCGTTGGAAATTATGCGCAGCTCGCCGCCGATATGCAGCAGCCGCTCCCTTATGCTGAATAGGCCGAGGCCGCCTTTCTTTCTTCCGCGCTTTTCGGCAAGCGACGGGTTCATGCCTACGCCGTCGTCCTCAATAACGACCTGTATCTTGTTAGGCCCTCGATTGACGCTTATATGCACAGACTTGGCCTTCGCATGCTTTATAACGTTTATGAGCACCTCGCGCGACATACGGTAAAGGATGATGCAGACCGCGTCGTCGGCTGGATAGTCCTTAAGCGCGCCGCGCGTCGTAACGTACCACTTTATGCCGCGCGGTATCAGCAGCTTGTCGGCTAGCGCCTCGAGAGCTGGAGTAATACCGACTTCGAGAAGTATCGGCGGGCTGAGCTCAAATATCAGCGCGCGGCTCTCGGTTATCATCTCCTCTGTAGCCTTGATCGAGTTATCTATTATCGCGCCAGCTTCGCCGTTGCCCTTGTATATTTCTTTAAGCCTCCGAAGGTCGAGCATCAGCGCAAGAAGCGAATGACCGATGCTATCGTGCAGGTCGTTCGCTATCTCGCGCCGCGTCGTCTCCTCGCTTATCGTCAGCTCAGTTGCGAGCTCACGCAGCTTCGACTGGTATTCGATCAGTTTTTTCTGCTTTTCCTTGAGTTCCTCCTCGGACTTCTTGAGCTCAGTCCTGTCGAGAAATATCGTAGCCGCTCTGCCGTGCGGCAACGGAAAGGCTATGGCTTCAAGGTATTTGTCGGTGTATACGCTCTCGCTTTCGCAGTGAACCGCGCGGTTCTCCCGGACGCAGCGCTCGATTATCTCCGACCAGCACGGCTCGACATGGGGCCATACCTCGCCGAAAGTCCTGCCTACTACGTCCTCGCGGCGCACCTTGTGGACGACTTCGTAGGCGTGGTTCACATCTATGTAGCGTATCGCCCCGGAGCCCCGATCGCCGATATCCGGCTCTATCTCGTAGAGCGCTATCGGGTTAAATTCCTGCTCATAAAAAAATTTTTCAAATAAGCCGTCTTGGCTGAATATTGCGTTCATGGCCTTTGCCACCACCTCTTTACCGCTATAATCCGCCGCGTCTTATTTGCCGTAAGGGCATGCGCCGAGGCAGAGCCCGCAGATGCCGACGCCGTAGACGGCCTCCATTTTGTCAAAAAATTCGTAACATTTTTGTACGTCGAAGCGAGCAGAGAGCGGCTCGTCCGGGTCGAAGCCTCGCCCATGGAGCGCGCGTACCGGGCATGCATTTATACAGCTGCGGCATGAGCCACAGCGATTCTCTATAGGGGCGTCCGGTTCGAAGGGCGCGTCGGTCAGCACCGTGCCGAGACGCAACCGCGGCCCGACCTCCGGGTTGATTATGCTGCAACTCTTGCCTATCCATCCGAGCCCGGCGTGCGCCGCGGCGAGCCTGTGGCTGAATACGTCGATTATCTCGAAGCCTATCTTCGACAGTTTTTCTCCAGCCTCGTCCGCGGCAGCAACGGCGTAATGCAGCTTTGCGGGGTGCGGCGCGGGGCGGTAATCCGTCGCGTCAAGCGGATAAGCGCCGTACCCGGCGCGCTGGAGTTTTATTGCGACCGCTGTGCTGATGCGCTCTATCTCGCGGTTCAGCATCATGTAGATCGTCTCGTAGTTTCGCGTCGGGCCGTCTAACTGTTCGTTGACGACCTCTTTCGGGAAGAAGAGCGCAAACGATACCGCGCGCGGATATTTCAAGAACTTTTCACCGTAGTTTGCGCGTACAAAATCCGCCGCGACGGTCAGGTCGGCTATGCCGCAGACGTCGGCTCCCTTCGCGCGCGTAAAATCAAGAATCTCTACCTTCGTTATGCTCTTATCCATTATTTTCCCACCTGCCAGAAGCGTTCAAAAAATAAGCGGTTTTTCCATGATTATAACATCCAGCAATAACTCTCTTTGCATACCAGCCGCTTTGCGCCGACATGTCCAAATAAAAAAAATTTCAGCCCGCGTCGTAGCGCGGGCTGAACGTATCGGCGTTATATGTTTTCGTCGGCGCGGACGATATGCACAGTGTCTTCGCCGAACCAGTCGTAGTAGTTCGCCTTCGGCTCGCGCATACGGCGCAGACGCTCGACGCTTGTGCCAATGATGTACATAGGCATCGCAGGCTCGATGAGGTTCTGCCCGTCCGTAGCGTAGCGCGCGACGACTTCTGAAAGCTCAGCCTCTGTGTCGGCGGCTAGCACTAGCATCGTCCAGTTCTCCTGGTCCATCGAGTCGTCGTCAGCATAGCCGGGTATGTAGACGCGCCGCTGATTGAGCATGAAGAGATGCAGGCCGCCTATCGCGTCGTATATCTCCTCCGGCGTCTTGTCTGATGTGCGCAGGAAGAAGAACCTATCAGCGTCCTTTAAATGGAATATGTCGTCGGGCAGCCGTTCAAGCTGACGGTAAGCTTCGAAGTCGTAGCGCCCGCGCAGCACGAGGTTGAAATTCACCGTACCGGTCTGAGCTCCGCTCGCAGCACGCCACTCGTCCATCGCCGCCTGCCCCGGCGCGGGCTTGCCGCGCGAGGCCATACCCCAGTCTGGGAAGCGCTTGATGAACGACTTGACAAGCTTATGTTCCGGCCAGATGTAACGCGTCTTTCCTCCCTCGCGCGTCCAAAGTTCCTCGCGAGTAAGTGAAGGAGCGAAAGGCAGAGTTTCGTTTACAGTATACTCCTTTAGCCCCATAGGGAAGAGGCCGGTGAAAGCGCGGCAGTCCATCAGATGATAGAAGCGGTTGTTCCACAGCGCCTGTTCCGCATTGAACTCACCTATATGAGATACGGGAATGAACGACTCTCGCGCAAGCTTGACGCGCATTTTCTCTCCCTCGGCGGTAAGGACATAGCCGTTTCCCACTTCGGCCAGCAATCCCCGTTCTGCGAGCTCGCAGAGAGAAGCAGCGTCACCGCCCGATAAGGCTACAGTCTCTTCGTCCCAGCATGGGAATTTGTCTTCAAACAAAAGCAGTTCCTGCTCCATCGTCTCTTCCATTCCCTTTGTATAATGCTGCCGCCAGCTTTACTTAGCGGCTTTTTCCTCTCTTATCAGCACTTTATAGAACGCGATGCAGGAACATACCATGATGAGGGAGAAAGGCATGGCAGCAGCGAGCGAAACTGTCTGGAGGTTCTGGAGTCCGCCAGTAAGGAGCAGCACCATCGCGAGCGCCCCCATGAGGATGCCCCAAACAAGCATCTTGCTCTTAGGCGGGTTTAAAGCTCCGTCCGTAGAGTACATAGAGAGAACGTAGGTGCCAGAGTTCGCTGATGTGACGAAGAATGTAACGATCAGCACTAGCATCAATATAGACATCGCGTAGCCGCCAGTGTAGTAGCTGAACATCTTAAATATACCAACCGAGATGTCCTGGAGGACTGCGGCGGAGATTCCGGCCTTCTCAACTATCTCCAGCTGAAGGGCGGAGGTGCCGAAGATGCCGAACCAGGTAAGGCTTCCCATAGCTGGTACGATGAGGACTCCTGCGATGAACTCGCGAATCGTGCGTCCACGCGAGATGCGCGCTATAAAGGAGCCGGAGAAGGGCGCCCACGCAATCCACCATGCCCAATAGTATAGCGTCCAGTTCCGAAGGTGATCTTCGTAGCTACCGCCATAGGGCGCGGTCATGAATGATTCCTTTATAAGCCCGCTGACGTAGTCACCGAAGCTCATGAGCGTCGAGTTGAGGATAGGAAGCGTCGGGCCGACGCAGAAGAGCGCAGCCATAATGACGAAGCAGATGCGGATGTTCCAGTCTGCGACAAATTTAATTCCCTTGTCGATGCCAAGCACCGCAGAGCCTGTGTAGAGGAAGGCGAGGAAAGCGATGATTATAATCTGCACAGTCGTCGTCTGCGGAATGCCGAAGAGCTCTTTCAGACCACTGTTAAGCTGGAGGGTGCCGAGACCGAGCGAGGTTGTAAGTCCAGCTAGCGTCGCAAATATCGCGAGAATGTCGACAGTCTTTCCGAATGTTCCACGTACGCGCTCTTCACCAACGAGCGGGATGAATATCGTGCTTATAAGTCCCGGCGCGTTGTGGCGGAACTGATAGTAGGCAAGCGGAAGGGCAATGACTGAGTATCCCGCCCACGGGTGAAGTCCCCAGTGGAAGACCGTTATCTGCATCGCGTCACGTGCAGCCTGAATGGAGTCAGGCTCTGCGCCGAAAGGCGTCGAGGCGTAGTAGAATAGCGGCTCAGCAGCTCCATAGAATACGAGGCCGACGCCCATGCCGGCAGAGAAGAGCATCGCGACCCACGAGAGGTTGCTGTACTCCGGACGCGAATCATCAGGACCAAGGCGCATTTTGCCGAAACGGCTACAACCGATGAAGAGGCAAAAGGCGACGAAGATGTTCATCGTCAGCAGATAGCCCCAGCCGTAATATTTTGTAAGGCCGCCGTTGAGCGCCTTTGCGAACGCGCCGAAGCTTGTCGGTGAAACGAGGCCCCAAAGGACTACGGCTGCGGTGATTGCCAATGAAATAATATATACGGAATTGTTCTTAGAAGCCGTGTTGCTGTTCGACATGGCTGAAAGTTACCCCTTTCACAATAATAAGAAACAAAAAACCTCCGGAGAAGGGAGAAATGCGTCGCTCTCCGGAGGATGTACCGTTATATCTTGAATACTGTCGGTCCCTCTACTTCTTTCGTGAGGGCGTCGAGAGCAACCTCCACACGGTGTGTGCGGAGATCCCATTCTTCTTCTTTCGAAAGGTTTGGATCGCCTAGCGGATAGGGGACGGAAACCGTCGGGACTATCCTGTTTGAGCCGACCGTCTTCGCAACGTCTATGAGGTTAGCCATAACGACCACGGGGATTCCTGTGCGCTCAATTTCTCTGGCCATCGTTGCACCGCAACGAGTACAGGTTCCTCAGGTGGCTGTCAGGATCACAGCGTCGACTCCGGCCTGATGAAGTTCTGCGGCTATCTCCTTGCCGAACTTAGCGGCGAAGTTCTGCGTGGTTCCTGTCCCGACCGTCACATAGTAGTAGTCGTAGAGTTTCTTAAACTTGCCCTTTTTCTCGAAGTAGCGCATCGCGTCCACGGGGACTCCGCGGTCAGGGACGGCGCACATGGCCGCAGGGTCGAACCCGGCGTGAATCGTCTTAAATTCGCTGGCTGGCAGGCAGTCCTTTCCCGCGATATTGTACTTGCCCCACTTCTGAGCCGAAGCGCTCTGGATGTGGTCGGGGTTGTCGATCGGGACGACGCCGCTCGACGAGACGAGCGCTATCGTGCACTGGCTGAGATCCTTGATAGCCGCTGCCGGCGGGACCTTGTCTGTCTTTGGAATGACGAGTTCAGTCTGGAAGGGTTTGCCGTTAAGTTTCTTAACAAGCATGTCTATGACGCGGTCAGCTGCCATGACGTTTCCTGGGGCCGGGATCTCGCTGCGGATTCCGCGCGGGAAGTAGCCTTCGTCAGCCGCGGGGAGGAGCTGCTCGCCCTTCGCGATTTTTTCAGCGTACTTCGCCATCGCCGTGATGTCGTCCTTCATGAAGGTCGCCTTACGTCCGCCTTTGAATATAGGGAACTCGGCTTTGTACTCGGCGACTCCGGGGTTCTCTTCGTTCATCGAGCTGAATACTGGAACGTTATAGCGCTCCTTGACGGCCTTGCAGATGATGCCGCAGCCTACGCCGTAGCGTCCGGCCATGAATGCGGGGCCGGCGAAAAACATATCGAACTCTTTGCCGTCGAGCCATGCGAAGATTTCCTTCAGCGCCTCGTCGGTGTGGTTGGTGATGTAGTTGTCGCCGCAAACGATGGTGTTCGTAACCTCGATATCCGGCATCATGCCGTTGAGCATCATCGAGCAGCCGATTATACCGTCGTGGAATATCGGCTTCGCGTCCGCAGCGTCTTCACCGCCGACCTGTCCGAAGAACTGGTTGATATAATGTATAGCCTTCATTATTCCGTCCTCCTTAGAAATCGGCGCAAGTTCTGCGCGAGTAGCCGCTGATGTGGTTGGCGCAGAACATTCCGTTGTTTTCCATCACACAGCTGCCATCGGGGTTGATGCAGCCCTCCCAGCCGCCGGAGTTTCCGTCGCGCGCGAGCGCTTCAAGCTCTCCGATGACCTCCATAGCCGGCATCTCGTAGAACTGCGAGACGTTTCCGGTGGTGACGAGGGCGTCTGTGGCGGGGTTCATCGAGACGAGCGGCTGCGAAGCGCCGTCGCGTCCTGTGGCCTCGTCGGAGAGCCCGATGGTCTTGATGCCGAGGCGCTCAAGTTCGACGAGCATCGCGGTATAGTCGACGTCTGGGTTGCCGTAGCCCTCTTCGACGACGACCGCGCCCTGAGCGCCTATCGCTACCGCTATCTGGCCTGCGATCTGTACGCAGCGCTGCTTCTCTTCCATCTTCGGGTTCAGCGTCGACATGATGACGCCGAGGAAGTTAATGGTCTTGCCGTGCTCGGCGTAGAGGCGCTTGAGCATCGGGTTCGTCGAGAATTCGTAGGTGGAAATCTTCGAGGAGCTCGGCATAAAGCTTCCAGAGACGAGGCATCCGTCGAGGAGTTCGTTCGGGTGCATGAGAGTCGGAAGCATCCTGTTGCCGTCCCATCCGTAGATGAGCGTGTTGTAGCCGAGAGCTTCCATCTGAGTCTGCGGCTGGAGCACGTAGACGACGCCGGGGAGCTTTTTGACCTCTTCGCTGCGGTCGGCGAGCGGCGGAAGATCGTAGACGTCTATCTCTTCCGGCTCCATGTCGCGCACGCACTCTGCTATGTGCTCGGCGAGGCGGAGCGTCGCCCAGCGTATCGCGTGGTTGCGCTTCTGCTGCTCGCGCTGCTCGTCAAGCTCGTCGGTGTCGGCGATGAGGACTAGGTTCGGCATGTCGCCCCAGATCGTGTAGTGCTGGTAAGGGCCGCCCATGTCGAGCAGTCCGTCCTGGAATCCGCCCCAGTGCTTGCCGACCGAGAGGAGCGATACGCCGTCGAGGACGTGCGTCCTTCCCATCCCCGCCTGCCCGAGCGGCGAGGTTACGCCGGGATAGGCTCCTTCTCCGCCGCTGACCTTGCAGCGGAACTCAACAGAATCCTTAACTGGGCAAAGCCTCACCATATCGCCTGGATGCACGATCCTGAGCTCGGCGTCGGTGATGTGCTTGTCCTCGCGGACGCACGCGAGCGCGTCGTCCTTATCTACAGTAAGAACGCCGTTCGCGTAAGCCGTCTTGTCGCCAAAGACTATGTCCTTGACCATGAATTTTCCAATTTCCAGCTTCATAGTTTTCCTCCTTTTTCTGCCAGAAATATCAAACCCAACTGCTGCTGGGAGTTTAACAAAATAGTGAACAGTTTAACAATTATGAAATGAGTGACGGCCTTGTAACGTTTTGCGTGACACGGGACGTAAAATCGCACAAATCGAAATTTTAAGCTATCATAGACGCAGCAAGGAAACATATAAAACCGACAGGGGGACATCTGATGGGAAAACGTCCTGAAATCAATATTCCGAGGCTCATGACGGCTTACTATACGGAGCACCCGGACGCGGCTGAGAAAGACCAGCGCGTCGCGTTCGGCACGTCAGGCCACCGCGGCACGTCGCTGAAGCGCAGTTTCAACGAGGACCACATAGCGGCGATATCGCAGGCGATATGCGAGTACCGCGCGGGAAAGGGCATAGCCGGGCCGCTCTTTATGGGCATGGACACGCACGCGCTCTCTGAGGCCGCGCTACGCACGGCGGCGGAGGTTTTCGCTGCAAACGGCGTGGAGCTGCGCATGCAGGAGGGCTTCACCTACACGCCGACGCCGGTAATATCGCACGCTATACTGACGTGGAACGCTGCCAAGCACGGCACGACGGCAGACGGAGTCGTCATCACGCCTTCGCACAACCCGCCGAGCGACGGCGGCTTCAAATATAACCCGCCGAGCGGCGGACCGGCTGGAACCGATGTGACGAAATGGATAGAAAACCGCGCTAACGAGATACTCGCGAGCGGGCTAAAGGACGTGAAACGCGTGCCATTCGAGCGCGCCGTCAAAGCGCCGAACGTCGGCTTCGTCGATTATGTGCGCGGCTACGTGGACGGCCTCGGCGAGATCATAAAAATGGAGGCGATAGCGGCCTCCGGCCTCAAGATAGGCGCCGACCCGCTCGGCGGCTCTGGCATATATTTCTGGGAGCCGATTGCCGATAAGTACGGCCTCGACATCGAGGTGGTCAACAAGGCCGTAGATCCGACATTCTCCTTCATGCCGCTCGACCACGACGGCAAGGTGCGCATGGACTGCTCCTCGCCGTGGGCGATGGCGAAGCTTGTAGCGCTCAAGGATAAATACGACGTTGCATTCGGCAACGACCCCGACTACGACCGGCACGGCATCGTAACGAAAGCCGGGCTGATGAAGCCTAACGCCTATCTCGCCGTCGCCGTCGAATATCTCTTCACGCACAGGCCGCTCTGGAGCGCTGAGGCGATGACAGGAAAGACTCTTGTGTCGAGCTCCATCATCGACCGCGCCGCCGCAGGCGTCGGACGTAAAATCTACGAAGTCCCAGTCGGCTTCAAATGGTTCGTCGACGGCCTGCTCGCCGGCTCGCTTGCATTCGGAGGCGAAGAGAGCGCCGGAGCGTCGTTCCTGCGCATGGACGGCAGCGTTTGGAGCACCGACAAGGACGGCTTCATAATGAGCCTTCTCGCCGCCGAAATCACCGCAGTGACGGATAAAAACCCATCTGAGCTCTATGACGCGATGACGGAGCGCTACGGCCGCCCCTGCTACTCGCGCAAGGACGCGCCCGCGACGCGCGAGGAAAAGGAGAAGCTTAAGAAACTCTCCCCCGCCGACGTGACAGCCGAAACTCTCGCCGGAGAGAAGATCACGGCGAAGCTGACGAACGCGCCAGGCAACGGAGCGCCGATAGACGGGCTCAAGGTGACTACGGCAAACGCTTGGTTCGCAGCGCGCCCCTCAGGCACCGAGGATATCTACAAGATCTATGCGGAAAGCTTCAAGGGCGAGGAACATCTCGAAAAGATCAACGAAGAGGCGCGTGCGATTGTCGCGAAAGCAATAGCATAGCGCGCACCCAATCCACGAAACGACGGGAGCCACCGGCTTTCCGTCGTTTTTTTGCTCTTTCATAGCCCAGCTAACATATACCTTAAAAGCATGGCGCACCTATAAATATAAAGTATTTGCTATTCATCGGCCGCTGGATTAGACTTTCGGCAGTTGCATGGGAAGCGGACTAAAGCCGCACACACCACTAACAAGAAAATCTTGAAAAGGAGAAATGTATCGATGGATGCAAAAATGCTTGACGGCAAGGTCGCTATAATCACGGGCGCAAGCTACGGAATGGGGCGCACGATGGCTGAGCTTTTCGCCGAAGAGGGCGCGTCGGTGGTAATCACGGCGCGCGGCAAAGAAAAGCTCGACGAGGCTGTAAAGGGCATAAACGACAAGGGCGGCAAAGCCGTAGGAGTCGTAGCGGACACATGCTCAACCGAAGACGCGAAGCGCGTGTTCGAGACGGCGCTGCGTGAATTCGGCGATCTCGACATACTCATCAATAACGCAGGCATAGGCGAGCAGAAGCTAATTGATGAGACGGACGATGAATGGATGCTCTACGTCATGAACACGAACCTCGGCGGCCCGATGCGCTACATCCGCGAGGCGCTGAAAATATTCCTGCCGAAGAACGAGGGCGTCATAATAAACATCTCTTCGGTCAACGGCACGCGCCCCTTCTGCGGCGCGACCTACACCTCGACGAAGGGCGCGCTCAACACGCTGACGAAGAACGTCGCGATGCGCCTCATCGACACGAACATCCGCTGCAACGCCGTCGCCCCCGGCGCGACGATAACCCCAGCGCATCTCGCCAACAAAGCCGGGGAGCAGCCTGGAGGAGCGGAGATGCTCAAATACAGCGGGCATTTCGTCTACTTCCCAGGCCCCGAGTGCGAGGCTATCGACCAGGCGTACGCCTGCCTCTACCTGGCGAGCAAGATGGGCAAAGCAGTACGCGGGCAGGTAATCCAGGTCTGCAACGGAGCATTTCTCTAAGTTTTACACAGGCGGGAGTCGCTATTTAGAATCTCGGATTCCGGCGCCCGCCGCATAGCTCTTGCCGGTATGTCGACGATTCTTACAGCATGCTATCTGGCGAAAGAAATGTACACCAAGAGGGGACGAAGGGGCTTGGATTTGCCGCGCCGGCGCTTTCGCGCCTGGAATTGCGGCGAAATGGCACAGCGGCATGAGAAAAGCAAAAACGGACGTGCGGAAATGCGCGTCCGTCTTTACACGTTCAGTCTTAATCTTCTTCGCTCGGGCATTCGATCTCGAACATCGCGTCGATGGTACGGTGAAGAAGCTGCGCCTTGTCGCTTGCGGCTAGAGTATAATAGATCTCCTTGCCGCTGCGCTTCGCACTCACGAGCCCGTCGGCGCGCAGAACGCGCAGATGATGCGACACGGCTGAGTCGCTCATGCCGACCGCCCGCGCAATAGCGCCGACGCTGGCCGTCGTGTGGCAGAGAAGCCACAAAATCCGCAGCCGCGTGCAGTCGGAAATCTGCTGAAAAACCGAAGCCACCTGCCCAAAGGAATCCTCCTTCGGCATATCCGCCGCAAGCTCTTCAATCGAAGCAGTTTTATGATGTTCGTGCGCCGTTTCACCGATCACGCCACCCCCCCCTTTTCGCAGCACCGGCTTAAATTCCGCGTTAAAAGATAACAGTTTCGTTTTTCGCTGTCAAACTACCAGGACACCGGAGCCTAAGCCCGGCCTCCGCATTTCGACGCGCGTTCGCCGCCGTTAATTATAGATATTAGTATATCGATATTTGCATGGCGATATGCCCTTTCCATATCTTCTGCTTCCGCTCTTTCTACTGTATCATTTTTTTAGTGAGTTTGAGATTTTTTTCACTTAAACGCGCGGCGAAATTTCGTCCGGGCACGAAAGGACGGGAGTTTAATATGGAGCAGGACAACAAGAACATGACTGTCGACAGCCTTGAAACGCTTGAGACGCGGATGTCAGAAGTACGCGAGGCGCAAAAGCAGTTTGCGTCGTACACGCAGGAGCAGGTAGACAAGATTTTTCTCGCAGCGGCGGTCGCGGCGAATAAGGCTCGCATTCCGCTCGCGCGCGCAGCGTTTGAAGAGACGGGCATGGGAGTGCTAGAGGACAAGATCTTCAAAAACCACTTCGCAGCCGAGTACATCTACAACTATTACAAAAACGTCAAAACCTGCGGCGTAATCGAAGAAGATAAGGAGTTCGGCACTCAGAAGATAGCCGAGCCGGTCGGCGTGATAGCCGCGGTAATCCCGACGACGAACCCGACGTCAACGGCGATTTTCAAAACTCTGCTCGCGCTAAAGACGCGCAACGGGATGATAATCAGCCCGCACCCACGCGCCAAAAATTCGACGATTCTTGCAGCTAAGACCATTTTGGACGCTGCGGTCGCGGCCGGCGCGCCCGAAGGCATAATCGGCTGGATAGACGTTCCTTCGCTCGAGCTGACTAACGCAGTCATGCGCGGCGCGGACCTGATACTCGCGACGGGCGGCCCCGGCATGGTTAAGGCTGCGTATTCGAGCGGTAAGCCGGCGCTCGGAGTCGGCCCCGGCAACACGCCCGCTGTCGTCGACGAGAGCGCAGACGTGCTGCTCGCCGTCAATTCAATCATTCATTCAAAAACCTTCGACAACGGCATGATATGCGCCTCCGAGCAGTCAGTCATCGCAGTCGGTTCAATTTACGACAAGGTCAAAGCGGAGTTCGCAGCGCGCGGCTGTTACTTCCTCGATAAGGAAGAAACGGAGCGCGTGCGCAAGACGATAATCGTCAACGGCGGCGTCAACGCGGCGATAGTCGGACAGAAGGCGCAGAAAATAGCGGCTATGGCCGGCGTAGAGGTTCCCGAGAGCACGAAGATACTTATCGGCGAAGTCGAGAGCGTAGACATAAGCGAGGAGTTCGCGCATGAAAAGCTCTCGCCGGTGCTCGCGATGTACCGCGCCGCGGATTTCAAGGACGCGGTCGCGAAAGCGGAGCGCCTCGTCGCAGACGGTGGCTTCGGCCACACCTCTGCGGTCTACCTCAACGCCGTGACGGAGCGTGAAAAGCTAGACTACTTCAAATCGCG
The DNA here is from genome assembly GCA_900545755.1 of uncultured Cloacibacillus sp. GTDB lineage: Bacteria > Synergistota > Synergistia > Synergistales > Synergistaceae > Caccocola. The sequence goes on from URAG01000057.1 coordinate 12,188, forward strand.
CATGAAGACGGGGCGCGTCCTCGTCAACACGCCCTCGTCGCAGGGCGGCATAGGCGACGTCTACAACTTCAACACGACGCCCTCGCTCACGCTCGGCTGCGGCTCGTGGGGCGGCAACTCCGTCTCTGAAAACGTCGGTGTGAAGCACCTGCTCAACATCAAGACAGTCGCCGAAAGGAGAGAGAACATGCTCTGGTTCCGTACGCCGCAGAAAACGTACATAAAGAAGGGCTGCCTGCCGGTCGCGCTGCGCGAGCTCAAGGAAGTTCTCGGCAAAAAGAAGGTATTCATAGTAACCGACAGTTTCCTTTACAACAACGGCTACACGAAGGTAATAACCAACCGCCTCGACGAGATGGGAATAAAGCACGCTACGTTCTTCGACGTGGCTCCCGATCCGACGCTCGCCTGCGCGCGCGAAGGCGCGAAGGCGATGACCGACTTCGGCCCCGACTGCATAATCGCGGTAGGCGGCGGCTCCGCGATGGACGCGGGCAAAATCATGTGGGTGCTCTACGAGCATCCCGAGGCGGACTTCATGGACATGGCTATGCGCTTCGCCGACATCAGAAAGCGCGTCTACACCTTCCCAAGGATGGGCGAAAAGGCGTACTTCATCGCAGTTCCGACCTCGGCAGGAACAGGCTCCGAGGTCACGCCATTCGCCGTAATCACGGACGAAAAGAGCGGCGTCAAGTATCCGCTTGCAGACTACGAGCTGATGCCCAACATGGCGATAGTCGACGCCGACATGATGATGAACGCGCCGAAGGGGCTGACCGCGGCCTCCGGCATCGACGCCGTGACGCACGCGCTCGAAGCCTACGCCTCGCTGATGGCGACGGAGTTCACCGACGCGATGGCGCTGCGCTCGCTGCGCTCGATATTCGACTACCTGCCGCGCGCCTACGACGGCGGTGCGGACGACCCGGTCGCGCGCGAAAAAATGGCCCACGCCGCGACGATGGCGGGCATGGCTTTCGCCAACGCCTTCCTCGGCGTCTGCCATTCGATGGCGCACAAGCTCGGAGCCTTCCACCATCTGCCGCACGGCGTCGCGAACGCGCTGATGATAGAATACGTGCTGAGATACAACGCCGCCGGAGTCCCTGCGAAGATGGGGACCTTCCCGCAGTACGCCTATCCGCACACTCTCGCGCGCTACGCGGAAATAGCGGACTACCTCGGCCTCGCGGGCGGCACGGACGAAGAAAAGCTCGAAAGCCTTATCGATGCGGTACACGCGCTGAAAGAGCGCGTCGGCATAAAGAACACGATAAAAGACTACGGCATAGCGGAAGAAGACTTCCTCGCAACGCTCGACGAAATGACAGAGCAGGCCTTCGACGACCAGTGCACCGGAGCGAACCCGCGCTATCCGCTGATGTCCGAGATAAAAGAAATGTATCTCAAAGCCTATTACGGTAAATAGGAGGGAGAGGCAATGAAGCTCGAAAGGATAATAGCCGTCCGCACCTCAAAGACCGTCTACCGCGACGGAGACCTCTGCGTCAAGGTGTTCGGGGACGACTACGCGAAAAGCAGGATTCTCGCGGAGGCGGCGACGCACGCGAAAATCGAGGAAACTGGGCTAGACGTTCCGAAAATTCTCGAAGTTACCAAGACCGAGGGCAAATGGGCTATAGTCTCAGAATTCATAGCCGGAAAGACCATCGAACGCCTCATGGATGAAGAGCCGGAGAAGCGCTACGAATACATGAGCCGCTTTGTCGACGCGCAGATCCGCATAAATTCGACAAAGGCGCGCGGCCTCGCGAAGCTCAAAGAGCGCATAGAAGAAAGCCTCTTCGAAGCGGGCCTCTCCTCCGCCACGCTCTATGACCTTCACATGAAGCTCGAGTCGCTGCCTCAGGGCGACAAGGTCTGTCACGGCGACTTCGCGCCGAGCAACCTGATAGCCTGCGGCGACGGCAGAGACTGCGCCGTGGACTGGTCGCGCGCCGCGCAGGGCTCACCCGAGGCCGACGCCGCGCGCACATATCTGCTCTTTTGGCTTAACGGCGAGATAGACGGCGCGGAAGAATACCTCGAACTGTACTGCGAAAAAAGCGGCCTGCCGAAATCCGCGGTTCAAGCGTGGATACCGCTGCGCGCCGCAGAGCGCCTCGCCGCGGGGCGCGCCGAAGAGACCGAATTCCTGCGCCACTGGACCAACGTCGCCGATTACGAATAGCGTGCCGAAGGAAGGTAAATGAAATGATAAAAATCAAAGTCTGCATAGGAAGCGCCTGCCACGTAAAAGGCTCGCGCCGCGTAGTCGAAGGGCTCCAGTATCAGATAGCCGAGCGCAAGCTTAAAGATAAAATCAACCTCGGAGGCGTCTTCTGCATGGGCCGCTGCCAGGAGGGCGTCTGCGTAACCGTTGACGATAAATTCTACTCCGTCTCACCGGACAAGGTAACGGAATTTTTTGAAAAAGAAGTCATGCCGCTGGTGAAATAGCGCGGGAAGACAAAGAGACGCCAAAAGCCGCGAAACGCGAACATCACGCGCTTCGCGGCTTTTTTTGTTTGCCAATGCACTGTTGTATGCGCAAGAAGAGCGCGCGTCCTATCTGCCCTTCCCCATCG
>URAG01000058.1 GCA_900545755.1 uncultured Cloacibacillus sp.
GATATTTGAACGCACCATGCGCGAATTTGCGGCAAATGGAGGGAAAGCCTGATGCGCTTTCCAGAATCGGTCGGCCTGCTCATAGACATAGTAGCGGTGCCGAGCCCGACGCACCACGAGGAAAACGCGGCGCGCATGCTCTGCGACAGGCTGCCGCGCTTCGGCTGGGAGACAGCGCACATCGACGGCGCAGGATCAGTTATAGCGACGCGCGGCAACGGCGACAAGGAGCTCGTGCTACTGAGCCACATAGACACAGTTCCTGGCGGGCCTAAGTTTGCAGTCACGGAAGACCGCATCATAGGACGCGGCTCCGTAGACGCGAAAAGCCCATGCTGCGCTCTCGCCGTCGCGGGCGGCGCGGTGGAGGTGCCGGACGACTGGCGTATCACGTTTGTCGCGGCCGTCGGCGAAGAGATAGATTCACGCGGCGCGCGCTTCCGCATGCCGCTTCACGAACCCGCCGCGCTCGTCATAGGCGAACCTACGGGCAGCCAAGGCGTCGCGCTCTCATACCGCGGGCGCATACTTTTCTCGCTCGTCGCCGAAGACAACGGCGCACACCGCTCCGGCAGCCCGGGACCTATGACCGCAGCCGTCAACGCCGCGGCCTCCCTCGTCCAGATAACTAAGAACATGGGCAGCGGATACAACATCGCCGTCATGGAAATGGAAGGGCACGAAGCCGGCAAACGCTCCGCCTCGATAACGATGGACCTTCGCACGCCGATAGGCGCGGATAAAGAAGAGCTCGAGCTGATGCTCAAGGAGACAGCCGCAGCTTACGAAGTAGGGCTTGAAATCATCGAATACGTCCCGCCGCACGAGGTACACAAGTCAGACCCCGTCGTGCGCGCTTTCCGCACCGCGATTCGCGAAGTCAGCGGCGAGCCGCCGCGAGTCCTCGCAAAGCAGGGTACCTGCGACTTCAACGTACTCTCGCCGTGGGGCTGTCCGATGGGAGCATACGGCCCCGGCGACTCGCGTTACGACCACAGCTCCGACGAGCAGATAGAGATAAAGGAATTCCTGCGCGGCGTCGAAGTGATAAAAAAGGCGCTGCCAAAGATAATGGCGGCGATATAACGGCTATCGCTCCGCCGCGGCCTCAAAAAAATCACAATTATAAGGTATAATCATTATCATATAATTTAAGTGTAAGAGAAGGAGGCCATCGCGGTGACAATCAAAAAATTGGCGGTATTGGCGTTTATATTGACAGTGGCAGTTGCCGGACGGGCCGCCGCCCACCCTCCGACGAACGTCAAGCTGAGCTGGGACGGCGCAGGCCAAACACTCTCGGTTACGGCCGACCACCGCGTCAACGACAGGACTAAGCACTACGTCATGAGCATGTCGGTATCGGGCCCATCGGGGCAGCTCGCCTCCGAGAGATACGATTCGCAGGAGACGAACGAAGGATTCTCCGACGCCGTACAGCTCAACGGCGTGAACCCGGGAGACAAGCTCACGGTCGAGCTCGTCTGCAACATAATGGGTACGGCGACGCAAGAAATAACGATAAAGTAAAAACAACCGCAAAAGATAAAGAGACAGGACGGCATACCGCTCCTGTCTTTTATGTATGCGCGCGTTCAGCGCCATAAAAACGACAACCGGAGATGCTGCGTAAAATGAATACGGCCTTTGAAGAAATCGTAAGCGTAGGGCATATAGGCAAAGACTACAACCCGTTCCCTCTCGGGACACTGATCGCGAAAGCCTGCTCCGAAGAGCTGCCGCGCGCAGAGCACGATAAAACGCGCACGCTGCTGCTCTGCATCGACATGCAGCGCGACTTCATGGAAGGCGGCCAGCTCGGCGTCGCGGGCTCGATCGGCGACACTGAGCGTCTCACTAGGTTCATATACAGGAACATGGCTAAAATAACCGAAATCGCCGCCTCGCTCGATACGCACTCGCTGCGGCAGATATTCCACCCATGCTGGTGGCGCGGCGAAGACGGCAGCACGCCAGAGCCCTTCACCGTAATCACAGCGAAAGAGGCGAAGGAGGGACGCTGGAGTCCGCTTTATGAAAAGGAAAAAAGCAGAGAATATCTCGAATACCTCGAGACCGGGGGGCAGAAGCGGCTCGTAATATGGCCCTATCACTGCATCGCCGGGACCATCGGCTGCGCGCTCGAAAACCAGTTCTCGAACATGGTTCACTTTTTCTCAGCCGCACGCGAAGCCGTACTCAAAAAAATCGTCAAGGGCATGCTGCCGGCGACCGAGTTCTACGGCATAGTCAGCCCGGAATACGACCCCGGCGGCAACTATGCCAACCGCGAGCTGCTCGACGACCTAAAGCGCTGCGACCGGCTGGTGATAGCAGGCGAAGCGCGCGACTACTGCGTTGCGCAGAGCCTCCTGCAAATCTGCGAAGCGATGGAAAAAGAAAGGAAACGCCCAGAAATTTTCATTATGGAGGATTGTATGAGCTGCGTCGGCCCCGACGCGGCCGCCGTATCCGCCGCATACGGCGAGTGGGCGGACAGGTTCAGCTTCCATATTGTCAGAAGCACGGAAGATTTTCTGTAGCTTTCCGCAAACGAACCGGTTGCCCTGACAAGAGAAGAAAAATCAGAAAATCGCCGAAGCTGCGCGCATTCGCCGCTCCGGCGATCTTTTATTGCAGTTTAATGGGTCTCATGCCACCGCGCCGCTGTCTCAACAATTTCGTCAATCGACGAGTGTTTCAGCTCCCAGCCGAGCGTCTGCTGCGCGGCTGCGGAGTCGGCTACCAGGACTGGCGGGTCTCCTGCGCGGCGCGGCGCGTCTTGAGCGGGGACTTTTTTGCCTGATATGCGCTCGACTGATTTTATTACTTCAAGCACGGAGTAGCCGGAGCCTGTGCCGAGGTTGAGCTTGAGGTTCTTTCCTTCGGCGGCGAGCTTTTCTAGCGCTTTGATGTGAGCGGATGCGAGGTCGGTCACGTGGACGTAGTCGCGCACCGCCGTGCCGTCTGGCGTGTCATAGTCGCGGCCGAAAATTTTTATGTCAGCGCGCCGTCCGAGCGCGGCGAAAATTATAAGCGGGATAAGGTGCGTCTCCGGATCGTGCAGTTCTCCGGTCTCACACTCCGGATCTGCGCCCGAGGCGTTGAAATAGCGCAGCGCCGCGAATTTTATGCCGTGGGCCGCGGAGAAGTCCTCCATCATGCGCTCGATGAAGAGTTTGCTCGCGCCGTATGGATTGATCGGGCACTGCGGATGATTCTCGTCTATCGGAGTATAGAGCGGGCTTCCGTAGGTAGCGGCGGTGCTCGAGAAAATTATTTTATCGCAGCCGCCGCGCATCATAGCGGAGAGCAGAGAGAGCGTCCCCGCAGTGTTGACGCGATAGTAATCCTCAGGGCGCTCGACTGACTCGCCGACGTATGTGAGCCCCTCGAAATGAAAGACTGCTTCGGGCTTGTACTCTTCAAATACTTTCGTTAGCCGCTCGGTGTCGAGCACGTCGCATTCGCAGAACGGCCCCCATTTGACAAGCTCTTTGTGGCCGCGGAACAGATTGTCCACCGTGACGGGGTTGTACCCCGCCTTCGCCAGTTCTTTGCAGCAATGGCTGCCGACGTATCCGGCTCCGCCAGTCACTATGCAATTTTTCATTTTACAGCCGCTTCCCAAGCTCGTAGGCTTCTTCTATATATTTCTGCCCGCCGCTCACGACGGCGTCCTTCGGGTACATGCCTGGCGCGCATATCTCGCCCACGATGTCCCATTTTGTATAGCCGCAGGCGAGGCGGAATGATTCTTTGAGGCCGTCGAAGCATTTGGCGTCAGAGTCGCCCGCAGCCGATACGAGCACGGCTTTCTTTCCGCGCACGTCGATCTTCGATTCTTCTGCAAAGAACGGGAGCAGCCTGTCCCATACAGGCTTGATCTGCGTGCTCCACGAATAGAAGTAGAGCGGCGAGGCGAGGACTATCACGTCCGCGTCCGCTATCGCTTCGTAGACTTCGCCCATGTCGTCCTTCTGCACGCACGGCGCGCCCGCCGTCCAGCAACGGCGGCAGTCGAGGCAGCCGTTGAGCTTCTTCCCCTGGAGTCTGACGCGGCGCACTTCGCAGCCGTTTTCTTCAGCGCCCTTGGCGAGCGCTTCCGCAAGCGTTTCCGTGTTGCCGCCCTTGCGCGGGCTGCCGAACAGTATCGTTACAACTTTTTTCTCCTCCATGAGTACCACACCTCCATGATTCGATACCGATATTATATAGTTTTAATAGACGAGTTAGGCTAATATGTCCGGCGTGATGATACAATTAGTTAAAATCGCGCAAGTTTTTATAAATGCGCGGCTTTCGCTAAAAATAGATTCGGAGGCTGAACGATGAGGCTTTCGGCTGAATTCACAGCGAGCAATATAATCAGGGCTCGAGAGCTGCTTCTCGGGGATTTTAAAAATTTGCCTGCGGTGGTTGTGGGCGATTTTATGCTCGACCGCTACGTGAGCGGCGACGTTTCGCGCATTTCTCCTGAGGCTCCTGTCCCCGTTGTGCGCGTGAAGTCTGAGCGCTTCGTCGCTGGCGGTGCAGGCAACGTCACAGCAAACCTCGCGAGGCTCGGCGTTCCAGTATACGCCGTCGGAAGCGTCGGCGATGACCGCGACGGCGAAACTTTACTTTCTCTGCCCGTCTTTAAAAACGCGGATACGAGCGGCGTCCGTCCGCTCGGCGCGACGACGGTCAAGACGCGCATACTCGGCGCAGGCCGCCAGCAGATGCTGCGGCTCGACCGCGAGGAGACAGTAACGCCGCGCGCCGGCGACGTTGCGTTCGCCGTGTCGAAAATCAAAGAGGCGGCGAAGCGCGGCGCACGTCTCGTGATATTGTCGGACTACGGTAAGGGATTCTGTTCGTCCTTGATGTGCCGCGCAGTCATAGATTTCGCGCGCGAGGCTGGGCTTTACGTCTGGGTCGACCCGAAAAAGGACGACTGGGAGGCATATCGCGGCGCTTACGCGATAACGCCGAACATGAAGGAGCTTTCCGGGGCCTTCGGAGGCATGGTCGAGAACGAAGACCGCGCCGTCGCAGACGCGTCTGCGGCGCTCTCTGCGCGCTACGGGATAGAGAATATTTTGGCTACGCGCTCGGACAAGGGCGCGACGCTCGTCGTACGCGGGGAGGCTTCGCACATCCCGGTCTGGCCCGTCGAGGTCTACGACGTTTCTGGCGCCGGCGACACTATGCTGGCTGCGGCTGCGGCTTTCTCTTCAGCTGGGCTGCCGCTGCGCGACGCTGCGGTGCTCGCGAACGCCGCTTCACAGATAGTCATAGGCAAGGTCGGAACCTATCCGATAAACGCAGACGAACTGCTCGCAGCGGTGACGGGCAGCAACGTCGCCTCGGGAGGCAAGATATACGCGGCGGCCGAGGCCGAAAACCTTTGCCGCAGATGGCGCGCCAACGGCGAAAAGGTCGTCTTCACGAACGGCTGCTTCGACATACTGCACGCGGGACACATAGATTCACTGACGGCGGCGAAATCGCTCGGCGACAGGCTGATAGTCGGCCTAAACTCCGACGCTTCGGTGAAACGGCTCAAGGGCGAGAGCCGACCCGTCAACGGCGAAATCTCGCGCGCGAAAGTGCTCTCCGCGCTCAAGGCCGTCGACGCCGTCGTGATATTCGGCGAGGACACGCCGGCGGAGCTTCTCTCGCGCCTGCGCCCCGACGTGCTCGCGAAGGGCGGCGACTATAAGCCGGAGGAGGTCGCGGGACGCGAATACGCTGGCGAGGTCGTCATCATACCGCTGACAGACGGATACTCCACGACGTCCGTTATAGAAAGGATTTCCCACTCAAAATGAAAAAATGGATAATACTCGACCGCGACGGCACCCTTATAAAGGAAAAGGACTACCTTCACGACCCGGACGGCGCTGAGCTTACCGAGGGCGCAGCCGAAGGGCTGCGGATGCTCTCCAAGCTCGGCTACCGTTTCATAGTGCTGACGAACCAGTCGGGCATTGGACGCGGATATTTCACCGAGGACGAGATGAACTCCGTCCACCTGCGCGTGAACGAGATGCTCGCATGCGCGGGTGTGCGCGTCGACGGCTGGTTCCACTGCCCGCACAAACCGTCTGACGGATGCTCATGCCGCAAGCCCGCGACCGGGCTCGTCGGCAAAGCGCAGGCTAAACTCGGATTCGACGCTTCGGACATAGCCTTCGTCATGGGCGACAAAGAGAGCGACGTCGAGCTCGCGAAGGCGCTCGGCGCACCCTCCGTGCTGCTAATGACGGGCTACGGCGCCGCGGAGTACAAGCGCGGCGTGCGCGGCACGCTGAACTGCGCGAATATATGCGAGGCTGCGGCAGTCATAGCGCGCGGCGAACGCACGGCCGCGAGCTCCGACTTCAGCTGCGAACTTGAAGATCACATAGCGGCTGTGGACGCGATGCGCGCGCTCGCGGACGATATAAGCGGTGCCGCGGCGATGATAATATCCGCGCTGCGCGGCGGCGGGCGTTTCTTCGTCTGCGGCAACGGCGGCTCGGCAGCGGACGCGCAGCACATCGCGGCAGAGCTCTCGGGCCGTTACCTCGCGGAGCGCGAGCCGCTCGACGCGACGGCGCTTTCGTGCAACACATCGGCGCTCACCGCTATCGGCAACGACTACGGCTTCGACAGGATTTTCGCGCGCCAGCTCGAGGCGCACGGACGCGCCGGCGACGTTCTGCTCACAATATCGACGAGCGGAAACAGCGCGAACGTGCTCGAGGCCGTGCGCAGCGCAAAAAAACTCGGAATATCGACGATAGCTCTGACAGGCGCTGACGGCGGCCAGCTCGCTAATAAGGCCGACGCGTCCCTACGCGTTCCGTCGGGCCACACGCCGAGGATACAGGAGATGCACATACTTATAGGGCACGCACTCTGCGGAATCGTCGAAAAAGCGCTATGCCGCTGAAACGGCGCGCCGTGCGTGGTAGAATAAGGCAACTATAGAGACTCAGGAGGAATTGGGCAATGCTTTTGTGCCGGGACTTCAAGTTTGATGCGGCGCATAATCTTATACATTATCACGGCAAGTGCGAGAAGCTGCACGGGCATACCTACAGGCTGCGCGTCGTGCTTAAGGGCGAGCCGGACGCCGAGGGAATGATTTTCGACTTCGTCGACCTCAAGAAGGCGGTCAATGAGCTCGTGCTCGACAGACTCGACCACGCATATATAAACGACATCATAGAGCAGCCGACTGCGGAGTACATTTCCCGCTGGATTTTCCGCGAGCTCGACGCGCCGCTGCGCCGCGGCAACTGCCGGCTGTTTGAGGTGCAGCTGTGGGAGACGGAAGGCTCTTCCGTAATCTGCCGCAGGGAGGACGCAGAAGATGCGTGACGTTCAGAACGAAGCCGACGATAGAAATCTGGCGATAGACCGCGTAGGGATAAGCGGCATCTCGTGGCCCATCTCCGTGCCGGACCGGGAGAACGGCGTGCAGGAGACGGTCGCCGAGGTGAGCCTTTCGGTCTCGCTGCCGCAGGACTACCGCGGCACGCACATGAGCCGCTTCATAGAAGTTTTGAGCGCACAGGAGAAGAAGGTCACCTTCCACAATATGGAGGGGCTTCTCGCAAATCTCAAGGAGCGCCTTCACGCGGAGGACGCGCACGCAGTTTTTGAATTTCCTTATTTTATAACGAAGAGAGCGCCGGTCAGCGGCGCACGCGGGCGCGTAAGGTGCGACGTGCGCTTCGACGCGGCGATGCTGGGCTGCGACTTCGACCTAGTGACGACGGTCGTGGCGCCGGTGCAGACGCTCTGCCCGTGCTCGAAGGAGATCTCAGAGTTCGGCGCGCACAACCAGCGCGCCCACGCATCTATTTCAGTGCGGCTAGCGTCGTTCGTATGGCTTGAGGAATTTATAGAGATGGCCGACCGATGCGCCTCCGCGCCAATCTACAGCCTGCTCAAACGCGAGGATGAAAAGTACGTCACAGAGCGCGCATACAAGAATCCGCGCTTCGTCGAGGACGCAGTGCGCGACCTGGCGCTTGCTATGCAGGCCGACGAACGCGTGCGCTGGTTCCGGGTCTCTGTGGCGAGCCACGAAAGCATACACAATCACGACGCCTTCGCCGTGATAGAAAAGGACAAGAGAAGATGACTTCGACGAAAAAACAGCTTCGCCGTGCGGTGCTGAACGACGCGGGGGCAGAACGCGCCAAGCGCGGGCATCCGTGGATTTTCCGCGGCAGCTTGCTTCAGGTTCCCGCATGCGCGCCTGGCGACATCGTCGCCTTCGCCGACAGGCGCGGCGAGGCGCTAGGCTGGGGGCTCTGGAGCGAGAGCGCGCTATGCATCCGCGTACTGTCGCTCGGTTCCCACGAGCCGGATCAGATGGCGCTGCTGCGCTCGCGCATAGAGGCGGCGCTCGAAGCGCGCAAGAAATGGTGCGCCGGCGAGGAATGCTTCCGCTGGGTCCACGGCGAGGGCGACCGCCTGCCGGGGGTGACCGCAGACCTCTACGGCGACGTTTTGTCGCTTCAGCTCTCGGCCTATGGCTGGTACCGCCACGCCGCCGAAGTGGCGAAGATTTTCCGGAAGGTAAAAAAATTATCTGCGATCATATTGCGCAACGACACGAAGCACCTCGACAAGGAGGGCATTCCGCGCGAGGTGAAGCCCCTGCTCGGCGAGATGCCGGAGAAGCCGCTGCGCGTGCGCATAGGCGATACGCTTGAGCTCGTAGACGTCGCAGGCGGACAGAAAACCGGCGCTTACCTCGACGTAAGGCACGTCCCGGCGCTCGCCGGGCCGCTCTATAAAGGCGCCGATGTGCTCGACTGCTTCTGTTATCAGGGGCATTTCACGGCGCACGCGCTGAAAGCGGGGGCCGTCCGCGTCACGGCGATAGACCAGTCCGAGGCGGCGCTCGCGCGCGCTAAGGAAAACCTCACGCTCAACGGCCTCGACGGCTCGCGAGCGGAGTTCCGCTGCGGCAACGCCTTCGACATAATGCGCGAGATAGACGCGGAGCGTCGGCGATTCGACCTCGTAATCATGGACCCGCCGCCCTTCTCGCCGTCAAAGGGACAGCTCGACTCAGCGCGGCGCGGCTACAAGGAACTCGCGGTGCGGGGCTTCCGCCGCCTCGGCGCTGGCGGGCATCTCATATTTATGTCTTGCAGCCACGCGTTCACGCGCGACATGCTTTTCGACGTGCTTGCAGACGCGGCGCGCGACGCTGGAGCCGTCTGCCGCGTGGTGCGCGAGATACATCAGCCCGAGGATCATCCGGCGCTGCTCGGAGTTCCAGAGACGGACTACCTCAAGGGCTTCATTATGGGAGTGGAAGAATGACAGACATCCAAGCCGCGCTCTTTGATTTCGACATGACGCTTGTCGACAGCAGTTGGGGTATCGCGCACTGCACGAATGAATTCGCAAAGCTCAAGGGGCTGCGCCCCGTGCCGCGCGAGACCGTCATGGCGGCGATAGGGCTTACGATAATAGACAGCTGGAAAATGTACTGGGGCGAATTTCGTCAGGATTGGCTCAAGGAATACCGCGAGAAGTTCCGCGGCGAGGAGCGTAAGATGATGCGTCTCTTCCCAGACACAATCCAGACGCTCGACGCGCTGCGCGGCGCGGGGATAAAGACCGGGCTCGTCTCGAACAGGCAGTTCGCGCGCAACCCCGCCGAATATCTCGGCATCGCGGACAGATTCGACGTTATAATCGGCCTCGAGGACGTGGCGCACGCAAAGCCTGACCCAGAACCGCTGCTAACCGCGTTATCTCGTCTCGGCGTCGAGCCGGAGCGGGCCATTTACGTCGGAGACACCGACATAGACATGAAGACCGCCGTCGCTGCCGGAGTGCGCGGCGTAGGCGTGACGACAGGCAATTTCAACGCGGAGCAGCAGCTCTCAGCCGGAGCGTGGCGCGTATGCGCCCATCTCGACGAGGTTCCGGCGCTTTGCGGAGTTTCGCCGCGCCGCAAGTAATATAATAATGGTAAGGAAGTACGTCCCGGAGAAGAAAAGCAGGGCCTTCAGCATAACCTACTGGTGCGGCGTGCTCATCATAATAGCGCTGTGGGTGTGGGCTTTCAAACTCTATTTCGACAGGTACGAATATCTGCACCCAGACATAACGTGGGCGGCTCCAGGGATAGACACACAGCTTGTCCGTGTACAGGGCTTCCTGCTATGGAAGGAGAACATTATACGCGCGCCAGTCTCCGGCGTATGCGTCTACCCGCTAGGCAAAGGGCCGGTGCGCGTGCCGCGCGGAGCGGTGATAGCGAGAGTCGGGGGCCGCGACGTGAAGGCATACCAGCAGGGATATTTCGTCGCTGGCAAGGACGGGCGTGAGCAAGGCTGGCGCTATTCGACGCTCTGGCACACGAAGCGCAGCGAGTTCTCGACTGAAACGAAACTGCGCTACTTCAGCGACGGCGCGCAGGTGGCGCGCGGACAGATGATAGGCAAGATTGCCGAGCAGCCGCAGGAACTGCGTTTCATCGGCTACCTGCCTTCACGCGGCGATATAGCGAAGCAGCTTAAAAAAGAAAAGCTTCGTGTGCGTATGGACGCGGAGGATACAGTATCCGACGCAGAGGTGCGCGTCACGCGCAAGGACGGCAAGCTGACTAAATTCGCCCTCGCGATGCCATGGTTCCCGCCCGAAATGCTTATGTCGCGCAACTACGAGCTGATAGTAGACGCAGGACAGACGCGCGGAGCGCTGATTCCGCAGAGCGCTCTTCTCAAGAAGAGCGGCAAAACGGGAGTCTACATGATCCGCGGCGCGCGCGTAGTGTTCGCGCCGGTGTCTGGAAAGATGCTGAACGGCGGCATGTTCCTCGTCACTAAAGGGATATCCGTCGGCGACGCCGTCGTCGAGGACGCCGCCTCCGCCAGAGAAGGAAGGATACAACTTTGGTAACAACTATAAAGGAAAACGTCGAAAGGATAAGGGCCGAGATCGCCGAAGCCGCGCGGCGCGCTGGACGCGATGCGGGAAGAGTGCGCCTCATGGGCGTCACGAAGTTCCACCCGCTCGAAATGATGCTTGAAGCGGCGCCGCTGCTTGACTTAATCGGCGAAAACCGCGTGCAGGAGGCGGCGGAAAAACGCGCCGCATGGCCAGAGGGGACGCCGTCATGTCCGTGGCATCTAATCGGGCATCTTCAGCGTAACAAGATACGGCGCGCGCTTGAGAACTTCGATTTGGTCGAGAGCATAGACTCGCTTGAAACGGCCTGTTCGATGGACCGCGTTCTGCGCGAGGGCGGCGCGGAGAGGCACTTCCCCGTCTTCATAGAGGTCAACATGTCGCGCGAACCAGCGAAGAGCGGCGTCGCGCCAGAAGAGGCTGAGAGGCTTCTCGAAAGCATGATGAAAACAGCGCCGTCGCTGCAAATTGAAGGGCTTATGACCGTCGCCGAGGACACTGACGACGAAGCCGTCCTGCACGCCACATTCGGCGGGCTGCGCGGACTGCGCGACAGACTCGCCTCAGCCTCTGGGCTTCCGCTGGCGGAGCTCTCGATGGGCATGAGCGGCGACTTCCCCATAGCGGTCGAAGAAGGCAGCACGATAGTGCGAGTCGGCAGCGCCATCTTCGGCCCGAGAAATTACGGCTAAACCGACTTTATATAAAGGAGCAGATGAAATGTCCGAACTTTTAACCTCTCTTGACGTTGTGAACCAGTCCTTCAAAAAGAGCCTGCGCGGCTACGACGCGGCGGAGGTTGACGAGTTTCTCGACCACGTCGCCGAGACGCTCCAGTTCTATAATCAGAAAACGAAAGAGCTCGAGCGGGATCTCGCGGCGAAACAGGAAAGCCTCGCCGAGTACGACAGGATGAAGGACGTGCTCCACGAGGCGCTGCTCATGGCGCAGAAGAGTGCGGACGACCGTGTGAAGAGCGCACGCGAGCAGGCGAACAAGATAATCTCCGACGCGAAGGAGCAGGCCGACGCGATGTGCCGCGAGGCGGCGAGCGAGGCGGAACGGCTGCGCGCCGGCGTCGAACAGATACGCAACATCCGCGACATGTACGCGCAGGAGTTCCGCGGAATCCTCGCAAAGTTCGACAACCAACTTAACCAGGCGATGAATTCGCAGCTCGGCGGAGCGGTGGACAGCGTACTCGAAGTGCGCGAGAAACCGGCGGAGGAACCTCAGCCGGAGGACGCGGAAGAGCCGCAGCTGAAATCAGAGCCGGGCGATTTCGCCGCGGCGTGCGGGATGCTCGGCGTAGACCCGCAGGAGATACTGAAATAGCGGCGGCCAGCCTTGGATGAAAGACTCTCGGCTCCGCTCTCCGTCATAAAAGGGGCGGGGCCGCGCAGAGTTGGGCTGCTTGAAAAGCTCGGCCTTCGCACGATTTACGACCTGCTCTGGTTCTTCCCGAGAAAGTACGAAGACCGCAGGAACGTCAGAAAAATATCCGCCCTAGTGCCGGGCGCGCCCTCCGTTGTAATCGCTGAGTCGCGCGGCTGTGATGCGCGTGCGCTCCCGGGGCGCGGACGCAGGCTGATAAAGTGCCGCTTCTCCGACGGGAGCGGGGTGCTCGACGCCGTATGGTTCAACATCAAAGGGCTTGAAAACTCGCTCAAAGAGGGTACGCGCGCCGCGCTCTACGGCGTCCCGTCGCTTCGCGGCGGCGTCTTTGAAATGCTCTCGCCAGAGTTCGAAATACTAAAAGACGGCGAGGGGCCGGAGGGCTTCGCAGGCATCGTCCCCGTCTACCCGCTCACGGCAGGGCTGCCGAAGAACTGGCTTTGCCGGACGATCGCTGCGGCGGTGAAAAAATACGCGCCGCTTCTCGAAGAGCCGATCCCGCAGGAAATTATAGAAAAAAACAGACTAACGCCGCTCGCGGAATCCGTCATGCAGATGCACGCACCAGACTCCCCGCAGAGCTGGAAAGAAGCGCGGCGGCGCATAGCCTACGGCGAGCTCTTCGAGCTCCAGCTAGCGATGGCCGCCGCGCGCGCAAAAAACGCGAAAAGCGGCGCTGCGCGTGCCGAGCGCGGCCCGCTCTTCCGCGCGATGATTGAAAACCTTCCATTCAAACTCACAGATTCGCAGCAAAAAACAATAGATGAAATAATCGGCGGTGCGTCTGCTGGCGCGCAGAGCGCGCGGCTGCTTCAGGGCGACGTCGGCTCCGGCAAGACTGCAGTCGCCGCCGCCTTCGCCGCCGCGATATGCGACGGCGGGGCGCAGTGCGCTGTGCTCGCGCCGACCGAAGCGCTCGCCGGACAGCTCTGCGCCCAGATGAAAAGATACATCCCTCTCGGCGACGGCGAGTGCCTGCTGATAAAGGGCTCGACGCCCGCCGCGGCGCGCCGGGAGGCCGAGGCCGCCGCCGCAGACGGAAGCGCGCGGATAATAGCCGGAACGCAGGCCCTTCTCTCAGAAAAGCTGAAATTCCATAAATTAGGCGCGGTGATAATAGACGAACAGCAGCGCTTCGGCGTGCGCCAGCGCGCGCGGCTCCTCGCCGACGCCGCGCATCCGCACCTGCTTATGATGAGCGCGACGCCGATACCGCGCACGACGGCGATGACGCTGTACGGCGACCTCGACCTGTCGGTCATCGACTCCGTCCCCGCCGGGCGCGCGCCGGTCGAAACGCGGCTCGCGGACTACTCGAAACTGCCTGAGATGCTGCGTTTCGCGGCGCGCGAAATTCTCGCGGGCGGGCGCGTCTACTGGATATGTCCGCGCGTCGAGGAGGGGGACGGCGCGGCCGTCTCGGCTGTGAAGCGTTACGAATGGCTCGCGAAGAAGCTGCCGCCCGTGAAAATCTCGCTCGTCCACGGACAGATGGACGTCATGGACAAGGAGCGAGCCCTCGCAGATTTCCGAAGCGGCGCGTCGCAGCTGCTCGTCGGCACGACGGTGCTCGAAGTCGGCATAGACGTGCCAGAGGCGAGCGTAATCGTCATAGAGTCGCCCGAGCGCTACGGCCTTTCGCAGCTCCACCAGCTCCGAGGGCGCGTAGGGCGCGGCGCGCGGCGCGGAGTCTGCATCCTGCTTTCGAACGCGGCGGAGGACGCGCCGCGGCTGCGGAAATTCGCCGCGACGAACGATGGCTTCGAGATAGCGCGCATAGATTTGGAGGCGCGAGGCACAGGCGAGCTGGCGGGGCTGACGCAGCACGGGGACGCGGGGATGAAGATCGCGGACCTCACGCGCGACGCGGAGCTCGCCGCGCTGGCGCGCCGCGACGTAGCGGAGCTCGCCGCGCGCGGCTGGCTGCACCCATGCCATACCGCGCAGCAGGAAAAATAACTTTTCGCAGAAGAATCAGTATTTTGAAGTATTTCCGCTTCCGCCGCGTTTTAGAGAATAGTGCAACTTTGACGGGGAGGCCGGTTCAAGACGCGGCATAATTTATGTAAAAATCTCTTAAAGCGAAAACGCGCTCTACTTACGTCATGGCGCATTCGTTATGTGCGGTGTATGGAACGCGCGCCGTTTGC
>URAG01000059.1 GCA_900545755.1 uncultured Cloacibacillus sp.
GGCGTTAAGAAATATATCGGCATTGATTGCATCCGCGTCACGGCAAAGCTCAACACCGGACTGGCGATAAAGATGAAAAACCCGACCGGCATCGGCGCGGACCGTATCGTCAACGCAGTCGCCGCGCGCGAAAAGTATGGCGCGCCGCTTATCGTCGTAGACCTCGGCACGGCTATAACCTTCGACGTGATAGCCCGAGACGGCTCATATATCGGCGGCGCGATAGCTCCAGGTATGGAGCTCGCTATGGAGTCGCTCTTCTCGCGCACCGCTAAGCTGCCGCAGATAGAGCTCATCGCGCCAGAGCACGTCATCGGCGGCAACACAGTCGAGGCGATACAGTCAGGCATCATCTACGGCACTGTCGGCATGGCTGACAAGATAATCAAAGGAATATTCAAGGAGATAGGCGGGCCTTGCCGCGTCGTCGCTACTGGAGGCCACGCGCCGCTCATCGCTAAATACTCGAACCGTATCGACACCGTTGACCAGTGGCTGACTCTAGACGGCCTTCGTATAATCTACGAAAGGAACCGTCTTGGAGAATAATCCGCAAAGGAACGGCGCTAAGTCCGCTCTTGCCGGATGGCCTAAAGAAGTCGGCGGCGTCGCAGTCGAGAACCCGATCTGGCTCGCGCCGCTGGCCGGCATAACCTTCAGTTCGTTCCGGCGCTTTCACCGCGCGCTCGGCGCAGGGCTCGTCCACACGGAGATGGTCAGTGCGCTGGGGCTTATATATAAAGGCCGCAAGACTAAAGAGCTGCTCTACGGCTTCGACGATGAACGCCCGTGCGCGCTCCAACTCTTCGGCGCAAGCGCGGAGGACATAGCGAAGGGCGCTGAGATTGCGCTGGCGATTCGCGGTTTCGACGCGCTAGAGGTCAATATGGCCTGCCCGATGCCGAAGGTTACGAAGAAGGGCGCGGGCTCGAAGCTGATGGAATTCCCAGACGAGGCTGCCGCGATGATGCGCGCGCTGAAAAGCTTCGGCCTGCCGGTATGGGCTAAGGTGCGCGTCATGCCGCGCGGCTCTGCGCTAACGACGGCGCGGTTCTGCGGCAGGCTTTTCGACGCCGGTGCGGACTTTGTCTTCGTCCACGGACGCACTCCCGCGCAGAGGTACGAGGGGAAGGCCTCGCGCGACGCAGTCGGAGAAGTCGCCGCGCTGTTTCCAGGAATGATCGGCGGAAGCGGAGACTGTTACGCGCCGGAGGATTTCGAGGATTATCTTTCGCGCGGCTGTGCGGCCGTGCTAGCGGCGCGCGGCGTCCTGCGCGACGCTCTGCTTGTGCCGCGCACGCTGAAGCGTCTCGGCGCGTCCGTACCTGAGAGTTTTTGCTCTCAGAAACCGGAGGCGCAAGCCGACATTCTTCTCGAACTCGGCAGAAACATCTATAATACCGAAGGGGAGCCGCTTGCGCTTATGATAGCGAAAAGGATGCTCGGCGCGCTCTTCAAAGGTTTCGCCGGAGCGCCGAGGCTTCGCCGCGCGGGCGCGATGGTCAGAAAATGGGAGGACATGGAAAAGCTTCTCAAAGACCGCGAACTCGCCAGCGCCGCTGGAATTGACGGCGAGGCGCCGAATCAAGAAAATTATGCGTCATTATAAAGTTTTACTAAAAACATGGGAGATGTGATACAAGTGGCAGAAGAGAAGAAGAACGCGCCGGCGCAGCAGAACGTAATGCCGGAAGAGGAAATTTTCCGCCAGCGCAAGGACAAGCTGACGCGCCTCCGTACTGAGGAAGGCTACGATCCCTACAAGCAGGACCGCTACGAGGTGAAGCACAGCCTCGGCTACGTAAAGGAGAAATACGACTATCTCAAACCCGAAGAGTGGGCTGAGGACGAGATACAGACTGCGGGACGCATAATCGTCCTGCGCCGCCACGGAAAGACCGCCTTCGCGACTTTCGAGGACGGCTTTGACCGCTTGCAGCTCTGCTTCCAGTTCGACGTGCTAGGCGAGGACAATTACACGTTCTTCAAAAAGTGGGTCGACGCCGGCGACTTCATCGGCTTGGTTGGTGTCCCATTCCGCACGCAGCGCGGCGAGCTCACGCTTTCGGTGCGCAGTTTTACGCTTCTTTCAAAGGCGCTGCGTCCGATGCCGGAGAAGTATCACGGCCTCAAGGACATGGAGGTCCGTTATCGCCAGCGTTATGCAGACCTCATCGCGAACCCAGAGGTGCGCGACGTCTTCCGCAAGCGCACGAAGATAATACAGACCTTCCGCCGCGTCCTCGACAGCCACGGCACTCTTGAGGTCGAAACGCCTATTCTCTCGACAATCGCGGGCGGGGCGAACGCGCGCCCATTTATCACGCATCACAACACTCTCGATATTGACATGTACCTGCGCATAGCCACGGAGCTCTACCTCAAGCGCCTCGTCGTCGGCATGATGGGCAGGGTCTACGAGATAGGCAAGCAGTTCCGAAACGAAGGCATGGATCTGCGCCACAACCCGGAGTTCACGACGTTGGAGGTCTACTGGCCCTACGGCAACTATGAGGACATGATGAACCTCGCCGAAGAGTTGATAGTCGCCTGTGCCGACGAGCTCTTCTGCAGACGCGTTATAAATTACCAGGGCACAGAGATAGACTTAAATCCGCCGTTCCGACGCGCTACGATGGCTGAGCTAGTGCATGAGCACGCCGGTATAGACTTTATGAACATAACAGACGAGGAGGCGCGCCGCCAGGCTGCGCTGCGCGGGCTCGATATCAAACCTTCGTTCACGCGTTTCGACATCCTGCCGATGTTCTTCGACGAGTTCGTCGAGGACAAATTGATCCAGCCGACCTTCGTCATGGGGCATCCGACCGTTATATCGCCGCTTTCGAAGCGCAACAAAGAAAATCCTGACATCACCGACCGCTTCGAGCTCTATATCAACGGTTGGGAGATAGCGAACGCCTTCAGCGAGCTCAACGACCCGCTCGACCAGCGCGAGCGCTTCATCGATCAGGCGCGCAAGAAGGCGGATGGCGACGACGAGTCGCACCCGTTTGACGAGGACTTCGTCAACGCGCTCGAGTACGGTTTGCCGCCGACTGGCGGAATGGGCGTCGGCATCGACCGCGTGACGATGCTGCTCACCGACTCAAAGAGCATACGCGACGTCATATTCTTCCCGACGATGAAGCCGAAGGACTAAAGACGGCGCCGGAAGACGTTCATGGAAGAATTTGAAAATCTGAAAAAAAGAGCCGAAGAGCTGCGCGCGGAGCTGAATCGACACGCGCGGCTCTACTATGAGGACGACGCGCCGGAGATTTCGGATTTTGATGCGCGAGCTTCAGGAGATCGAGGAAAAATATCCCGAGCTTGCTACCCCAGATTCTCCGACGCAGAGGATAGGAGGCGCACCGCGCGATGGCTTCGTCAAGGTCGCGCACGCTGAACCTATGATGAGCCTCGAAAACGCGCTGAACCGCGACGAACTCGCTGATTTCTACACAAAGCTCGGCGAGGCGCTCTCCGACGAAAATCCCGCGGTGCTGTGCGAGCCGAAGATAGACGGCCTCGCTGTGTCGCTGATTTATGAAAACGGCCTCTTCGTCCGCGGATCGACCCGCGGCGACGGGCAGGTAGGCGAAGACGTTACGGCCAACCTCAAGACGATAAAGACTATGCCGCTGCGCCTAAGGCAGGCCGTGGAGGGGACGCTCGAAGTGCGCGGCGAAGTCTGCATAGATAAAAAAGGCTTCGCCGCGCTCAACGCGGCCCGCGAGGAAAACCGCGAGCCGCTCTTCGCGAACCCACGCAACGCCGCGGCAGGCAGCCTGCGGACGCTCGACCCGAAAGAGACGGCGCGACGCAACCTTAAAATCTACCTTTATCAGGTAATTTCGCCCGGAAAGTACGGCGTTGCGACTCAGAAAAGAATGCTTGAATGGCTGGTGGAGATTGGGCTGCCGACGCAGGGCGGCGACAGGCTTTGTCGCTCGCTCGCCGATATATACGCCTACCTCGACGAATGGGAGACTGGGCGCTTCGAGCACCCTATAGATACCGACGGCGTAGTCGTAAAGCTCAACGACATCTCACTGCGTCCGCTGCTCGGCGTCACGGCAAAGGCTCCTAAGTGGGCTATCGCCTTCAAGTTCCCTCCCGAAGAGAAGCTTACTCAGATACATAAAATCGAAGTTACGGTCGGCCGCACAGGCGTTCTGACGCCGACGGCGGTCTTCGATCCTATACGTCTCGCCGGCACGACGGTGCGCCGCGCTGGGCTACACAATCAGGACGAAATAGACAAGAAGGACGTGCGCGTCGGCGACTTCGTATGGGTTCGCAAGGCCGGCGAGATAATACCCGAGGTTGTGCGAGTCGAGTACGAAAAACGCCCAGAAGGTACTGAACCGTTCAAACTGCCGGACCTGTGCCCTGTATGCGGCTCAACCGCCGTCAGGCTTCCGGGCGAGGCTGCTGTGAAATGCACCAATAGCTCATGCCCAGCGCAGGTTAAAGAGAGAATAATATATTTCGCCTCCCGCTCCGCGATGGATATAACCGGTCTCGGCGAGAAGCTCGTCGGGCAGCTCGTCGAGAAAGGACTGCTCTCGAACTATGCTGACATATATTCGCTCAAAGAAGAACAGCTCGCGGCGCTTGACAGAATGGGCGGCAAGTCGGCGCAGAATCTCGTTGCGGCGATAGAAAAATCCAAGAGCCGTCCGCTCGGCGCTGTTATCAACGCGCTCGGCATCAGCTGCATCGGCGAGAAAACGGCTGACGACCTCGCCGCGCGCTACAATTCGCTCGACCTGCTGGCAGACAAGTCGCGGAACGCTGTAGAGGAGCTTGAGACCGTCGATGGCGTCGGCGAGGTGATCGCGCAGTCGCTTCACGCGTGGTTCACAGAGCCGCACAACTGCGCGCTGCTCGCGAAGCTCAAGGCGGACGGCGTGCGTTTCGAGCAGGAGGATAAAACCGCGGAGGAGCGCCAGCTTCCGTGGAACGGCCTCAAGTTCGTGCTGACGGGCGAACTTTCGTCCATGACGCGCGCTCAGGCCGGGGTTCTTATAAAAGAGCGCGGCGGCAAGGTCGCCGAGAGTGTGAGCAAAAAGACTGATTTCGTCGTAGTTGGGGAAAATCCAGGTAGCAAGTACGTCAAGGCGCAGAGCCTAGGAGTCCCAGTGCTGGACGAGGCGGCCTTCATGGCGAAGCTCGCCGCGGCGGATTCCGGCGAAGAGGCCGCGGCTTCCGACGAAACGGAAAATTAGAGAAATTCCTCGCTCAAGGGGGTTTATATATGATACAGAATATGGAGATGGACAGGGAAAGGCTGCGCGAAGTGCTGACGCTGTCGCGGATCGGGCTGCCCGAAGAAAAATATCAGGAAGTGCTCGACCGCGTAAACGAGATTCTCAGGCTCTGCGACAAGATGCAGGAGCTTGCCGGCGAGGACGTGCCGCCGTTCGAATGGGACGTGAAGAAGGCTCCAGCCCGCCGCGCTGACGAGCCTGTGAAATGGGACGGACGCGACGCGTTCCTGGACCAGGCGCCTGTGCGCGAGGGCGACTTCTTCCGCGTGCCGCGCATAATAGCGCTTGAGGACGAGGAGGAATAGCCGTGGAATTTCATAAGCTTTCGGCGCGCGAGATAGCGCGCGGCGTGAAAGACAAACGTTTCACCGCCGAGGAGGTCGCGCGCAGCACGATAGAGCGCATAAAGACTCTCGACAAAAAATACAACTCAGTCGTCACGATCTGCGAGGACGAGGCGCTTGCCGCGGCGCGAAGGGTGGACGAAGCTATAGCGCGCGGCGAAGACCCCGGCGTTCTCGCCGGCGTGCCCTTCGCCGTCAAGGACAATTTCTGCACTGCCGGCATAGAGACGACCTGCTGCAGCAACATGCTCAAGGGCTGGGTCCCGCAGTATGACGCGACCGCGGTCAAAAACATGAAAGAGGCCGGAGCCGTACTCGTAGGTAAGACGAACATGGACGAGTTCGCGATGGGCAGCACGACCGAAAGCTCCATCTTCGGGCCGACGCTCAACCCGCGCGACACGGGACGCGTCCCGGGCGGAAGTTCGGGCGGCAGCGCCGCCGTCGTCGCGGCCGGGCTCGTGCCCGTCGCCCTCGGCAGCGACACGGGCGGCTCGGTGCGCCAGCCGGCGGCTTTCTGCGGCGTGCAGGGCATGAAGCCCTCCTACGGGCAGATAAGCCGCTACGGCATCGTCGCCTACGCTTCGTCGCTCGACCAGGTCGGCCCGATAGCGCGTAGCGTCGAAGACCTCGCCGTGCTTATGGACGTTCTCGCGAAGGAAGACCCGAACGACACAACCTGCGACGCGTACGAGCGCCCGTCGTTCAGCGGCGCGCTTAACGAAGCCTCGCTAGCGGGCAAAAAAGTCGCCGTGCTCGCGGGTTACGACAAGAGCAGCATCGACGCTCCGCTCGTGCAGGCGATAGACCGCGCCGTCGAAATCTGCCGCGATGCCGGAGCCGAGATAATCGAGGCGAGCCTTCCGATAACGATGGAGCACACGGTCGCCTGCTACTACATGGTGGCGCTCGGAGACGCGAGCTCGAAGCTCGCATGCTACGACGGGATGCGCTACGGCCACCACGCCGACGGCAAAAACCTTTCCGAAATGTACAAGAAGAGCCGCATGGAGGGCTTTGGCGAAGAGGTGCGCAAGCGCATACTCGTCGGCACGTGCATATTGACGCGCGGCTATTACGAAAACTACTTCGTCCCGGCGACCAAGGTGCGCCAGCTCATCTCAGACGAATTTAGAAATCTTTTTCGCAGCGCGGATTTCCTCATCTGCCCGATAACGCCGGCGCTCGCCTACAAGCGCGGCCTCAGTGAGACAGACCCGGTAAGGATGTACCTCGGCGACGTGTTCACGACGATAGCGAACCTAGCCGGTCTTCCGAGCATGAGCCTTAACCTCGGCTTTACCCCGGAAGGGCTGCCGACGAACGTGCAGATACTGGCCCCGCGCTTCGGCGACGCGGAGCTGCTCGCCTGCGCCTCCGTGATAGAAAAAGCCGCAGGCGCTCCCGAAGCGGCGGAATAGGAGGTAAACGAGATGAAAAGAAAAGTAGTCATTGGACTTGAAATACATCTCCAGCTCAAAACGAAGACGAAGCTCTTTTGCAGCTGCTCGACCGACTACATCGGCGCGACTCCTAACACCAACGTCTGCCCGATATGCCTCGCCGTTCCCGGCACGCTACCGGTCATCAACGACCACGCGGTCGACCTCGCCGTGAAAATGGGGCTCGGCCTCCACTGCGAAATACAGGACGGCACACGCTTCCACCGCAAACACTACTTCTACGCCGACCTGCCTAAGGCCTACCAGATAACGCAATACGAGCACGCTATAGCCCAGGGCGGCTACCTTGACGTCATCGCAGACGGCAAGCCGAAGAGAATCCGCCTCGACCACCTGCATCTTGAAGAAGACGCGGGCAAGCTCGTACATCCGACCGCGGACGGGCGCCTTTCTGGCGCGGCCTACTCGCTTGTCGACTACAACCGCGGCGGCATGCCTCTGTCCGAGATAGTCTCAATGCCGGACATGAACTCTCCTGCGGAGGCTATCGCCTACGTCACGCAGATACGCCAGCTTGCGCGCTACCTCGACGTTTCCGACGGTGAAATGGAGTCAGGCTCGCTGCGTGTAGACGTAAACGTCTCGCTTTGCAACCCGGACGGCTCTTTCGGTACGAGGGTTGAGCTCAAGAATATAAACTCGCTGAAGTCGATAGAGCGCGCGCTTGAATACGAAATTGCGCGTCAGAACCGCGTGCTCGACGAGGGCGGCGTGCTCGTGCAGGAGACCCGCCTCTGGGACGACGCGGCCGGCGTGACGCGCTCGATGCGCAGTAAGGAGGGGGCGCGCGACTACCGCTACTACGTCGAGATGGACCTAGCGCCGATAGACGCGAAGCCGGACTATGTAGAGCGTATCCGCGCGTCGCTGCCTGAGATGCCGTGGGACAAGCGCGACCGCTTTATGAAGCAGTACGGCCTCTCGCTCGAAGAGAGCCAGCAGATCACGGAGCAGCGCGAGATGGCAGACTACTACGAAGAAATGGTCAAGGCCGGGGCCCCGGCGGCGAAGGCCGCGAACTGGACGCGCATGGAGGTGCAGCGCATACTTCATGAAGAATCGCTGGACATAACTCAGTTCCCGATTCCGGCGAAGGAACTCGGAACGCTTGTCGCGAAGGTGGAGAGGCGCGAGCTTTCCAACACTCAGGCGAAGGACGTGCTCGCCGCGATGTTCGGCGAAAAACTCTCGCTCGAAGCCGCGATGAAAAAATGCGGAGCCGCGGGAGGACGCATGACGGGCGACGCGCTTTCAGCGGTCATCGATAAGGTCTTCGCAGAACAGCCCGAGGCCGTCGAGACGATTAAAAAAGGCGCCGACAAAAAAGGCGCGAAGGCGAAATTCCTTCAGGGGCTCGTAATGCGCGAGACGCGCGGAAGCGCCGACCCCGCCGAAGCCGCGAGGCTGATTGCAGAAAAGCTGAAATAGTCTGCGGTTTTGCCGAAAAATCCGAAATTTATAAAAAATCCCGAGGCGTCAGGCCCCGGGATTTTTTCTCGTCCCCGCTTAGATTATGGAAGAAACTCCGCGCCGCGCGCGCCTCATCCACGCGAGGCAGGCGGCGAAGAACAAAATGCCGTAAACGGTCGTAACCGGCGTGGCAAGCCCGATGAGCGTGAGCGTCGCCCCTGGCAGGGACGCCAGGAAGAAACAGAGCGGGATGCGCACAAGCAGCGCCGAAGTAAGCCCCTGCGCCATGACGGGAATGCTCTCGCCGTGCCCGTTGAAATATCCTATGACGCTGAAAAGCACGCATGTCAGCACGCATTCGGGCGAGAAGCCTTTGAGATAGGCCGCGCTCTGATCGATTACGCCTCCGTCCTCGGTGAAGAACGACGACAAAAATCCGCCGAAGAAGAACCCGGCGCAGAACATGAACAGGCCCAGCCCGCAGCCAACTGTGATCGCCGACAAAACGCCTTTGACGGCGCGGTCTCCGCGTCCTGCTCCGATGTTCTGCGCGACGAAGGCCGATACGCTCTGCATAATCGACGACGGCACGAGCATGGTGACCGAAACGACCTTCTGTGCGACGCCGTAGCCCGCCGACGGCAGAAGCCCCATGCCGTTCACAATCATGTTGATGACGAGGAACGAAATCTGCACCGTCGTCTCTTGAAGCGCGATAGGAACGCCGACGCGCAGTATCCTCCTGAGCTCGCCCCTGTCCACGCGTATGCATGCGAGCGAAAATTCAAACGGCGGCCTGTGCTTCCTCAAAAACGCCACGGACGCGGCGACGGAGACGAACTGCGCGAAAACCGTGGCGATGGCGACCCCAGCCACGTCCATGCCGTACAGCCCCGTAAGCAGCAAATCTCCCGCAACGTTGACGGCGCATGCGACGCCGACGAACAGCAGCGGCGTGTTCGCGTCCCCGGCTCCGCGCATAATCGCGCTGATCACGTTGTAAAAAATTATAATCAACGTTCCGCCGCAGCAGATGCGCAGATAAACGACGGCCTTTGCGTGCGCCTCCGCCGGCACATTAAGCAACGACGCGATATCCTCCGCGAAAAACTCAAGCGCCGCAGTTGCGGCAACCCCGAGCGCCGCGAAAAGCACGACAGCCGTCCCGACCGCGTCGCCTGCGAGGTCGCCGCGTCCTTCGCCCATGCGTTGTCCGACGGCGACGGTAACGCCCATAGCGAGGCTCGTAATTATAAACGTCACCATCTGCATAAACGCGCTGGCAGTGCCGACGGCCGCGATACTCGAAGCGTCGCCGAACCGCCCTACGACGAGCAGGTCGACCGCTCCGTAGGCCGCCTGAAGAATAAGCGCGCCGAGTACCGGCAGGGCGAACGATACGAGCGAATAGACTACCGGCCCCTCTGTCAAAGATTTTTCTTTTTTCAAATTCCTGTTAAACATAACGAAGTTTCACTCGCTTTGCAAAATTTCATACGCGAGCAGCGTTTGTCAGCGCGCGCCGTTCTATTATAGTGATTTGAACGCCGTCGTTAATTCAGAGTATGTTATTATTGATAAGCATATTTTATCAATGAAGGAGGCGCTGGCTGTGAACACATTTCAACTGGACTGCTTTCTCGCCGTCGCAGGCAATTTGAGCTTCGCGCGCGCTGCGGAGGATCTGCACGTAACGCAGCCGGCCGTGACGCAGCAGATACGCTCGCTCGAAAAGGAGCTCGGCGTCAGGCTCTTTATACGGTCGACGCGGTTAGTTCGGCTCACAGAGGAAGGGCGGAGCTTCGTCCACGACGCACGCCGCATATCTGAAATAGAAAAGCGCGCGAAGAAACGGTTTGAAAAGCCATGCGGCGAAATAGCGACGCTTTCTGTCGGATGCCTCAACACTCCGTCGCTCTTCCTTATGGCGGAGACTCTTGAAAGGCTCGCGTCGGAGTTTCCAGATCTGCACCCAAGCCTTCAGGTCGTCCCTTTTCTCCAAATTTACCGCCTTCTTGCAGAAGGAGAACTTGACGCCGTAATCGGCTTCCGCGAATCAAAAACTATGAAAATACAAGCAGTGTATAAAGAACTTGCGAAAGCGCCGCTGGTCTGCGTGTGCGCTCCTTCGCACCCTCTCGCGCGGCGCGCGGGCGTAGTGCAGGAAGAATTGAAAAACGAACGCCTAGTGCTTTTTGAGCCGGACAGCACATCTCCGACAGTTTCTGAAATCCAAGGCCGCCTCATGGGCGGCCGCGCGCCGTCGGAATTTTATTTCTGCGATACCGGCGAAGCGGCGGTAGTTCTTGCGTGCGCTGGATACGGCATCTCCGTCATACCGGACCTGTGCCTGCCTGAAAGCCTGAACGCCGCAAAAATCCCGCTTACAGACGTGCCGCCAGTTTCCTTCGGCGTTTACTATAAACCGCAGCCCTCAGCCAAAATCCTGAAAGCCTTCATACAGCTTCTGAAAAAAAACTTCAGCCTCTCCATGGCGGACTGCTGCCTAGGCGCGGCGTCTTATTAAAACTCAATATTATATACGATTCCGCGCTTTTCTAGCGCGTCGTTTCTTGACGGAAGTCTTTAATGCAAGTATCATCATGAAGTCATAACTAAACCAGTTGTATCTCATGCTTCAAAGCACAGAAGGAGTGAAAGTAATGGGGACACGCAAACCTGAAGACATTCGCAGCATCGCGCTCATTTCACATGGAGGTGCGGGGAAGACCACTCTTAACGAGGCGTTTCTTTTCGATGCCGGGCTTATCAATCGCATGGGCAGGGTCGAGGACAAGAACACGGTTTCCGACTTCGACTCGGAAGAGCAGAAGCGTGGTATTTCCATCAGCACCTCTCTTTCGACGATTCCTTATAAAGACAAGACATTCTATATTCTGGATACGCCTGGCTTCGCCGACTTCGTCGGAGAACAGCGCTGCGCGATGCGCGTTGCGGACGGCGCGCTCGTCCTCGTAAACGCCACATCAGGAGTCGAAGTGCAGACTCACAACGTGTGGGAATTTGCAGAGACCTTCGAGACTCCCGCAATATTCTTTATCAGCAAACTTGACAGAGAACATTCCGACTTTGACAAAGTCGTGGCAGATATACAGGAAAACATCTCGGACAAGGCCGTGCCGCTCTATCTGCCGATAGGCAAGGAGCAGAATTTCAAAGGCATCGTCAACGTCCTGACAGGAAAAGCCTACGTGTACAAGGGAGACGGAAGCAAGGAGTTTTCCGAGGGCAGCGCGCCAGCTGAAATGGCCGACGAAATAGCGGCTGCTCGCGAGACGCTCGTTGAGCGCGCGATCGAAGCCGATGACGAACTCATGATGCGCTACCTTGACGGCGAAGAGCTCTCGATGGAAGAGCTTCTCGGAGTGTTGCGCAAGGCTGTCTGCGCCCGCACCCTTTTCCCGATAATCCCGGGCTCCAGCACGCTAAACGTCGGCATCCCGCAGCTGATGGATATGATATGCGACTACATGCCGTCGCCGAAGGATATGCTCCACCGTGCGGCGCTTAACGGAGACGAGGTCGTCAACATCCCGCCGGATGAGAACGGCAAGTTCCTTGCATTCGTGTTTAAGGTCATGGTTGACCCATATGTCGGCAAGCTTTCCTTCGTTAAGGTATTCTCCGGCAAACTCACAAGCGATCAAACGGTCTATAACGTCAACGAAGATACCGAAGAGCGCATCAGCACTTTCCGCTTTATGCGCGGCAAGGACAGCACAGAGGGCAAAGAGATAATACTTGGAGATATCGTCGCTATACCGAAGCTTGAAAGCACGATAGCCGGAGACACCCTTGGCATGAAAGGCGAGGTTCTCAAGTTCCGCCCGATAAAATTCCCGAAACCAGTCTACAGCGTTGCCGTCTTCCCGAAAAGCCGCGCTGACGAAGATAAACTCGGGAACGCCATTACAAAGATGCTTAAGGAAGACCGCACACTTTCATATGAAAAGAACCCTGATACGAACGACGCCGTCCTCTCCGGAATGGGGGACATGCACCTCGACATCGTCCTCTCGAAGATAAAGGAGCGCTACAAGGTCGACCTCGACACGCGCACGCCGAAGGTTCCCTACCGCGAGACGATAAAGAAGAAGGCAAGCGCGCAGGGCAAGCACAAAAAGCAGTCCGGCGGGCGCGGCCAGTACGGCGACGTTTGGTTTGAGCTTGCGCCGCTTGAGAAGAACGCAGGCATCGAATTCATCGACAGAGTAGTCGGCGGCGCGGTTCCGAAGAACTTCATCCCCGCGGCTGAAAAGGGGCTTCGCGAGGCCGCGGCGCGCGGATTCCTTGCCGGATATCCTGCGACCGATTTCTCCTGCGCGATATTTGACGGATCGTACCACGACGTTGACTCTTCGGAAATGGCCTTCAAAATCGCCGCTTCAATAGCCTTCAAGAAGTGCATGGAGCAGGCGAACCCGGTGCTCATGGAACCGGTCATGAACGTCGAAGTCACCGTCCCCGAGGACTGTCTCGGCGACGTTATGGGCGACTTCAACAGCCGCCGCGGACGCATTATGGGCATCGACAGCGAAGGAAAGCTCCAGATAGTCAAGGCGCAGTGCCCGCTTTCTGAGATGTTCCGCTATGCGATAATCCTGCGTTCGATGACCTCGGGGCGCGGCTCCTTCTCGATGGAGTACAGCCACTACGAAGAGGTTCCAGGCGACATCGCGAAGAAGGTAATCGAGCAGGCCGCCCAGGAACGCAAGGACGAAGAAGAATAATATTTTTACAAAACAGACCGTGGCGCCCTCGCATGATGAGGGCGCCTTTTTTGAAGGATGAGACGGATGAATAAAAACAGCCGCGAGATTTTTCTTATTTTCTTGGCCTACTACGGTATGACCTGCGTCTCAAACGCCTATTTCCTCTTCGGCCCGTTTTACGAATCGCTCGGCGCTACTCCGCAGCGCGCTGGGCTCTTCCTCAGCGCCTTCTATATGGTTACGCTTTTCTGTCGCCCGTTGGGCAGTATCGTGATGGAGCGGCTCGATATCAGGCGCACTCTGATAGGCAGCGCCCTGCTCTGTGCCGCATCGACCGCCGGCATCGCGCTCACGCTCGGCGGCGGAGCCTCGTTGCTCGTATTCCGCGCGCTGAGCGGCATATTCTTCAGCGTATTTATAGTGGCAACTGTAGCGGCGCAGTCGATACTGCTCGACGAAAAATCGCGCGGCATCGGCTTCGCGCTCTTCACGACTGGTTCAATGCTCCCGCTCGCCACCGTCGTGCCGCTATGCGAATGGTTCATAAACGGCGGCTTCGGCAGGCTTTACGTTTGGACGCCAGTCATAATTTCGCTGCTCTGCGCCGCCGTTGGCTGGATGGTAAGCGACCTTAATTACATGGGCAAGGAGAAAAGCGCGTGGGGAAGCTACTCCGGCCTTTTTCAAACTAAGGGCTTCGCCGTGCTCATGCTCACCGCGATAACGATGTCCTTCGCCGATGCTGGCACGCTCTCAGTAGCATCGCTTGCCGGAGAGCGCGGTGTCTCCGTCTCGTACTTCATGATTGCGAGCGCCGCCGCGGCGGTCGCGATACGCACGCTAGGCTTCAGCCTAATGTCGAGAGCGCCGCGCGTCAAGATTGCGGCTCCCGCCGTCGCTCTTATGGGCTTCTCGCTCTTCGGCCTAGCCTTTTGTTCTTCGGCTCTGGCTTTCACATGCTTCGGCGCGCTCTTCGGCTTAGCGGTCGGCGTAGCGTACCCGACGAACTTCTCGCTCGTCGGCGACCTCATGCCGCCGCAGTACCACCCGAAAGCGACGGGGCTCGTCCTGCTCGTCATAGATGTCGGTTGGATAATCAGCCCGCTGATCTGCGGTTTCCTAGCGCCTGTGCTCGGCGTAAGCAACACCTACCGTTTTACCGGCCTGCTCGTATTCACCGCAGCCGCTGCGATTTACTGGAAATACTGGCGCCTATTCGCGCCG
>URAG01000060.1 GCA_900545755.1 uncultured Cloacibacillus sp.
ATCCAGCCTTTTTCATTCGCCCAACCCCTTATGTCAACTTTAACACTGCAATAGTGTGACATAAGATCGTTATAGTGTCAACTGTTATATATATTTATTGTTGACATTAAAAATTTTCGATGGTGTATAATTTCGTCGAAAGTTTATGTTTGGAGGTATCGCTTTGTCCTTCGGTCCCGAACTTATATGGAGCTGGAGCCGCGAGCTTTCGGCACTCGCCGGGCGCCGCGTTCAGCGCGTCGATGGCGGCGGAAACGCCGTGATAATATCTCTCGCGGGCGGCGCTGAACTGCTGCTTTCATGGGGCGCACAGAACTGCGGCGCCGCCGTTATAAGTGCGCGCGATAAAAAATCGCTGCTTGCAGCCGCGCGCCAGACGCCGCCGATTACGAACGCGGTCAAGAGCCATCTGACGGGCGCGCAGCTGCTCTCCGTCGCGCAGCTTCACCGCGACAGGATTCTCGAATTCACATTCAGAAAGACGATAGGCGCGGGCTTCGCGACTGAACGGAGGCTCGTGCTCGAAATAATGGAGCGCTTCAGTAACCTCGTCATGACGGACGAGAACGGCCTGATAATAGAGACGGCGAAGCACATCCATCCCGCGGACAACAGTTTCCGCACAGTGCTGCCCGGCGTGCCCTACCACATGCCGCCGCTGTTCGGAGGCACAGCGCTCGAGGAATGGCTTGCGGAACCGCGCGAGGACACGTTGATGAAGGTCGCAGGCGTAGGCAGGCCGCTGCTGAAAATCCTCGACGCGTACCCCGCTAAGCTCGCCGCGGAATACCTACACGGGCTTTACGACGACACGAGCGCGCCGATGACGGCGCAGAGGATTGGCAAATATGTAACGGCGCTGCCGGAGCTTTTGTCGGACGCAGAAAAACTGCCCGACAGTTCGACAGGCATACTCATCGCGCTCACGCCGATGAAGGACGGCTCAATAGAGAACCGCAGGAAAAATATAGTCAAACACATAGAAAAAGAGGCGAAGCGCCGCGAACGCCAGCTCGCCGACATCCGCAGCCTGCTCTCGGACGACAGCCCGTCGCGCTTCAAGCTATGGGGCGAACTCATCGTAGCGAACATGTGGAACATAAAGCACGGCGTTTCCGAGGCGGAGCTGAGCGGCTACGACACGGATGGGAACGAGATTTCTCAGAAAGTCCCGCTCGATCCGCGCATTTCGCCGTCGCAGAATTCGGCGGCCTATTTCGCAAAATACAAAAAAATCGTCTCTGCGCAGGAGCGCGCGGCGTCGCTCGTGCAGAAGGTCGAGGAGGAACTCGACGACCTGCGCGAGGAGCTTGCGCTCGCCTCGTCGGTAGAAGACGCTCAAGCGCTCGTGATGCTCGAAGAAGAACTCGGCATGGCGAAGACGCAGCAGAAGCGCGGCGGCAAAAAGGAGCCGCAGCTTCCGCCGCACGTTCGTTTTGAATTTGAAAAGGCGATTGTCTGCGCAGGACTCTCTGCGAAGGGCAACCGCTGGCTGACCTTCCGCTTCGCATTGCCCGACGACTGGTGGTTCCACGCGCAGGGCGTGCCCGGTGCGCACGTCATACTGCGCCCGACGGCCGCGCTGACTGGCGACGAATTTGAAAAGCTCGCGGCGTTCTGCGCTTCGCTCGCGGTTTTCTACAGCAAGGCGAAAAACGAGACGCGCCGCCGCGTCGACTACACGCGCCGCAAATACGTCAGCCCGATACGTGGCGGCGAAGCGAACGTAACATATAAGGAATTTTCGACGATTGCTGGAGATCCGGCGCTGTGGTGCGAAAAAGCACCTAAATAGAATTAGTTCCCGTGCGCAACCCGCGCAGATACTCGACGAGCTCCAGCGGCAGAGGACGGACAAAGCGCATCTCTTCGCGAGTCCGCGGATGTACGAAGCCGAGCTTCCACGAATGGAGGAAGAGCCGCTCGGGGCCGAAAGGCGATGGACGCGACGGCGCGTAGAGCCTGTCGCCGACGAGCGGACATTTTATCGCCTGCATGTGTACCCTTATCTGGTGCGTCCGCCCGCTGTGCAGGCGGCAGATTACGAGCGACTTTCCGCCAAAGCTCCATAGTTTTTTATAATCAGTCCAGGCCTCGCGTCCGTCCTCGACGCAGGCCATTTTGAGGCGGCTGTACGGGTCGCGCCCTATCGGATATTTTACCGAACCTTCCTCGCGCGGCGGCTCGCCCCAACAGAGCGCGAGGTATTCTTTGTGTACGCGCCTTTCCTTGAAATCCTTGAAAAGCCCTTCCTGCGCCAATCCGTTGCGCGCGACGACCATCAGCCCCGAGGTCGTCGCGTCGAGCCTGTGGACTATGCCGGGCCGCTGCACGCCGTTGAGCGCGCCCAAATCCGGGTAACGGAACAAAAGGCCGTGGACGAGCGTGCCGCTCCAGTGGCCCGGCGCAGGGTGGACGACGAGCCCGGCTGGCTTGTTTACGACTATTACGTCCTCGTCGTCGTAGACCACATCGAAGGGCACGTCCTGCGGTTCAAGGTCCAGCGTTTCCGCTGGCGGCACGACGACGCCGAGCAAGTCTCCCTCCGCAACTTTGACCGAGGGCTTTATGCGCCGCTCGGGAGTGAGGCGCGCGTTGCCCTCTTTGACAAGCTTCTGCGCGTAGCCGCGGCTAATCCCCATGAGGCGCGATAGCGCGAAGTCGAGCCTGTGGCCGGAAAGGTCGGCGTCTATTGCAAATTCCTGAAAAGAAGAGGGAGCGGGCGACGCGCCCTCCCCCTCTTCTTCAAGAC
Source organism: uncultured Cloacibacillus sp. (assembly GCA_900545755.1). Lineage (GTDB taxonomy): Bacteria > Synergistota > Synergistia > Synergistales > Synergistaceae > Caccocola. The sequence goes on from URAG01000060.1 coordinate 2,753, forward strand.
ATTCCTTTATCGAAAATTCTTCGTTATTTTCCGACGACATCGGCGCAGCGGTCGCAGAGACCCTTTTCCGCTACTTCATGGCGGTGTTTCCAGCAGCGCGGGCATTTCTCGTCCTTCGATTTGCTGACACCGACTGTAAGGCCCGTCGTCTCGTCCTCGTAGACGTTCTCCGCACCGGAAACTTCGCCGACGACATGGCAGGACGACACGATAAGTATATTCTCCCACGTTTCGTCGCTGATCTTGCCAGCAAGCGTCTTGTAGTAGTCGCTGAGCTTCACCTGCACGTCCGCGTCGAGCGGATGTCCGATGATACCCTTGCCGCGCGCCGCCTCGAGGCCGCGCAGAACACCCTGACGTGCCATAAGCAGAAGGTCCCACTCTTCCTCGACGGCTGGATCGATCCCCTCAGCGAGCGGCTCGGGCCAGTCGGCAAGCAGGACGCTCTGCGCGAGCGTCGGGTCCATTTCACGCATCTTCTGCCATATTTCTTCCGCTGTGAACGAAAGGACGGGCGACATCATCTGCGTGATGGTCTTGAGCACCTGCCACATGACTGTGCGTATCGAGCGGCGGCTCTTCGCGTGCTCCGCGTCGGCGTAGAGCTTGTCTTTGCTCACGTCGATGTAGAACGACGAGAGCTCATTGTCGCAGAACTGATGGATCAGCGTCATCGGCTGATGGAACTCATAGTCGTCGAAGCCGGCCGTTACGCGCGAGCGCAGCCGTTCAAGCTTGAGCAGTATGTACTGGTCGACCGGCGCAAGCTCGTCGTGCGGCAGCATGTCAGTAGCTGGATTGAAGCCCGCAAGGTTCGCTAGCAGGAAACGCGCCGTGTTGCGTATCCTGCGGTAGGATTCTATAAGGTTGCGGAAAATCTCTTCCGAGATACGCACGTCGCCGCGGTAGTCGGAGGAGGCTACCCAAAGGCGCAGTATGTCCGCGCCGTTCTTCTCGATTATCTTCTCGGGCTTCATGACGTTGCCGAGGGATTTAGACATCTTCTGCCCGTCCGGGCCCATTATGAAGCCGTGCGTCAGTACCATCCTGTAGGGAGCTGTGCCGCGCGTCGCGACACTGTTCAGAAGCGAGGTCTGGAACCATCCGCGGTGCTGGTCGCTGCCCTCGAGGTAGAGATCCGCCGGCCAGCTGAGGTCCTCCCAGTTGTCGAGAACGGCGGAGTGGCTCGTGCCGGAGTCGAACCAGACATCCATGATGTCAGAGTCCTTGCGCAGATGTTTGCTTCCACATTTCGGGCATACCGCGAGGTCGCCGACGAGCTCTTCGGGCGTCATAGTCCACCAGCAGTCGCTTCCATGCACACGAACCTTATCCGCGACGCGGCGCACTCGGTCGCCTGTGAGGATGACCTCGCCGCAGTCCTCGCAGTAGAAAGCCGGTATAGGAACGCCCCACGTGCGCTGGCGGCTGATGCACCAATCAGAGCGGTCGCGCACCATATTCGTAATGCGGTCCTTGCCCCAGTCTGGTATCCATTTGACCTCGTCGATGCATTTGAGCGCCTGGTCGCGGAATTCCGAAACCGCTACGAACCACTGGTCGGTCGCGCGGAAAATAACCGGTTTCTTGCAGCGCCAGCAGTGCGGATAGGAGTGGGTGATTTTCAATTTTCCAAGGAGGCGGTGCGAGCCTTCGAGGAGCTCGAAGACCTTCTTTTCCCCTTCGGCGAGAGACATGCCGCCGAAAATCGGCGTGTCGGCGTAATAATGTCCAGTCGGGTCTACGGGGTTATAGACCTCTATTCCGTAGCGGACGCCCGTCTCATAGTCGTCGCTGCCGTGTCCCGGGGCTGTGTGGACGCATCCGGTACCGGAGTCGAGCGTGACGTAATCGGCGAGCACGAATGGGACGGCCCTGTCGTAGAACGGATGCTTCGCGAGCGAAAGCTCAAGCTGCTGTCCCTTGCATACAAGTATTGGTTCGCCAAGCTCGAGGCCGGTAGCCTTCTCGACTTCGGCTTTAAGGCCGACTGCGATGAGGTAAACCTTGCCGCCGCACTCGTAGAAGCCGTAGTCGTAGCGAGGATGTACCGCTACCGCCATAGAGGCGGGGAGAGTCCACGGCGTAGTCGTCCAGATTATGACGTTGACGTCTTTTCCGGCGAGTTCAGGGAAGACCTTCGCGGCGTCGGTATATTCATACGCGACGAAGATAGAGGGCGAGGTCTCGTCGCCGTACTCAATTTCCGCGGCGGCAAGCGCCGTCTGGCAGTCGGTGCACCAGTAGATCGCCTTGCGTCCCTTGTAGACCAGGCCTTTGTCGACCATCTCGGCGAGGCCCTCGAGCTCCGTCGCCTCGAAAGCCGGGACGAGCGTCATGTACGGATGGTCCCAGTCACCGATGACGCCGAGGCGCTTAAACTGCCCCGTCTGCACATCGGCGAACGAACGCGCGTAGGCGGCGCACTTCTGGCGCAGCTCGACCGGCGATATCTCGTCCTTGCCGACGTTCAGCTCCTTGAGCACCTTGAGCTCGATCGGAAGCCCGTGCGTGTCATAGCCGGGAACGTAGGGCGAGAAATAGCCGCGCTGCCATTTATATTTTACAATGAAGTCTTTGAGAATCTTGTTCGTCGCGGTTCCGATATGGATACTCGCGTTCGCGTAGGGCGGCCCATCGTGAAGGATGAAAGAAGGCTTGTCCTTGTTCTTTTTCTTCAGCTCGCCGTAAACGTCGATGTCGTACCAGAATTTCAAAAATTCCGGCTCCCTCTGCGACAGATTCGCTCGCATCGGGAAATCCGTCTTGGGCAGGAACAGCGTGTCCTTATAGTCGTTCGCCATAAAAAAACCTCCATCTAAAGAGAATGGAATCCCCACGGAACTCCATAATATACAACTTTGTTATTATAGCGAAACGCGGACAAATATACAAACGCGCTGCCTAACGGCGCGCTTATTTTTTCCGCGGCGGTAAATATACCCGCCGGACGCGCGGCTGCCTTTGCTATAATTAGCACGAAGCTCAGGCTTCGGAGGTGTGCGCGTTGGAGCAATGGAAGAACGGCAATCTATACAATAAGACGCTTTATTCGCTGAACGGGCTGCGCGTTTCGTTCATGACGGAGAAGGCGGTGCGCAATGAGTTTCTCACAACGGCTGGGTTTGTAGCACTCGCGCTGTTTTGTGGCTGCGGCCTCGGCGACGTATTCCTCGTATTCCTTACGTCGCTATTCCCCATCGTCGTCGAGCTTATCAACACCGCGGTCGAGCGCCGTATAGACACGAACGACGGCCCAGCGTTCCGCGAGGACGTTCGCATACAGAAGGACACGCTCTCGGCCGCAGTCTTTCTAAGCCTCTTCATAGCCTACGGCCTCTGTCTGAAAATCATATTTTTCTAAACGGAGCATGTTATTTGATTGGCAGATAAAAAAACGTCGCCCCGGCGTCTTCAGCGGAGCGGCGTTTTTTTGCAGCGTCGGCGGAAACGGGCTGCCGTTCTTCGCTACACGGTCTTGCCCTCTTTGATATACCGCCAGAGCGTTTCGCGGTCTACCGAGATAAACTCGCCGGCGGGTAGTGTTTTTAGCGTCAGCTTGCCGATTTTGCGGCGCAGCAGGCGGCGCACGTCGTTGCCGAGCGCACGCGCCATGAGGCGGATTTCGCGTTTTATCCCCTCGCCGAGGACCACCTCAAACCAGCACTGCATTGGATTGCGCGCAAGGCGGCGCACCGAGAGCGGCCTGAGGAAGGTGCCATCCGCATCGACGCCTTTCGTCCAGCGTATCAGCGTAGGTTCGTCCATCGGGCGTCGCAGCTCGACCTCGTAGGTCTTCGTGAAACCGTTGCGCGGGTGAATCAGCTCCTGCGAGAACATCCCGTCGTTCGTCAGGATTATCAGCCCCTCGCTGTCGCGGTCAAGCCGGCCGACAGGAAAGAGACGCAGCCTGTCCATCGAGGGCGGCAGAATATCAATAACAGTGCGTTCCCGTGAATCCTCAACGGCGGAGAGCACGCCTTTCGGCTTGTTGAAGATCAGGTACGCCGGTTCCACCGGCGAGAGCTCGCGCCCGTCTAGCTCCACGACGTCGCCGGGAGCGACCTGCCGCCCAGGCTCCGTCACTGTCTCGCCGTTGATGCGCACGCGCCCCGCCGTTATGAATTCCTCGACCTTGCGCCGCGCGCCTGCGCCGCACATCGCGAGGTATCTGTTGAGCCGTATCGTTCCGTCACTCATCGCAGTTATTCTCCATCGTTTCGTCCTCCGGCGCGTCCTTTTCCCGCTCCGGACCGTCCGTTCCGTCGTCCTCGTATTCTCCGCGAAGCTCTTCGAGCGTCGGCAGCGCGCTTATGCTCGAAAGGCCGAATATTTCAAGAAATTTGTTCGTCGTGCGGTAGCGCCGCATGGATTTTTTACGGCTGTCGCTGCGCGGCCTGTCTATGAGGCCGTTTTTCAGCAGCGTCTCGACGACGCGGTCGCAGCGCACGGAGCGGATTTCCTCTATTTCCGACATCGTTATCGGCTGGTTGTATGCGATTACGGAGAGAGTTTCCAGCGCCGCGCGCGAAAGCCTGATGCGCTGCGCCGACAGGAAAGCTGCGAAGCTCTCGACCGTGTCCGCAAGATCCGGCGCAGTCGCCATCTGCCAGCCGCCCCCCAGGTGAAGCAGTGTTATGCCGCGTCCCCTCGCGTACTGCGCGCGCAGCGTCTTGATAGCGCTTTCGGCGCGTTCGGCGGAAATCCCGAGATGCGCCGCTATCGCCTCCGCCGGCACAGGCTGAGGCGAGACGAAAAGCAGCGCCTCCACCTGGCGCTCAATCAAACCGAGCTGTAAATTTTCGTCAACTGGCGGCAATTTCAACACCTCCTAGAGTCTCGGGCTGGATTATATGCACCATTCCGAGACGCGAAAGTTCGAGCAGCGCGAGCAGCGTCACTATGAGCGTTTTTTTATTGCGTTCGGCAAGCAGCTCACCGAGCGGCAGCCGCCGTCCCGCAACTATACGCATCAGCTCGTCCATACGTTCTTCTATCTGGCGTTCCTCCGGCACGGCGTCGGGAATTTCGTCCCATAGCATCGTATCTTCCTCGTACTGCGCTGCGGCGCGGCTTTCCTCGATACGCGCCTCAAGCTCCCACCATTTCGACGCGAGCATCTCAAGGTCGCCTATATCGTAATAATAGTTGTCCTCCTCGTCCGTCACACGCAGGAAGCAACGTTCGCGCTCCTCCTTCGCGGCGGCGAGCCATCGCGCAGCCGCCCTGTACGGACGGTAACGGTTCATGATGAAGGCAAGCTCTTCCTCGGATACGAAATAGTCCTCCTCCGGCGTTATTTCTTCCGGCGCGGGAGCGCGGTCGGGAAAGAGCGAGTCCACCTTGCGAAGCAATAAGCGGCTTGCGAAGGAAAAAAAGTCGGCGAGTTCGTTCAACGTCGCCCCCTTAGCCCGCACGAGGAAATCTATATACTGCGAAACCAGCTCCGTCAGGTTCAGCTTCACGGCGTCCATTTCGCGCGACTCGACCAGATGACAGAGCAAATCGAGCGGGCCGGAGAAGCTGTCTAGATGAACCTCAAAGCCAGCTTCTTTGCGTTCTTCGTGAACCTGCGCCGCGTTATCTTCCGCCAAGTCCGTCCTCCAAGTCCGCATCCTCATCGCCGGCGAGAGTCACGGGAAGCCCCGTCTGCTCCGCGACGAGCGCCGCGAGCGCCGGAAGCGACACGCGCTCCATCTCGCCGTGGTCGCAGGCCGCGATGCAAAGCCCGGCCTCCAGCGCCTCCTCCCGCGGATGGTAAGTCACGTCGGCCGTGATGAAACACTGGGCTCCGCGCGCGCGCGCCTTGGGCCAGAAGTCCATGCAGGCCCCTCCGCCGAGCGCGACGCGGCGGACGCACTGTTTCAAATCACCGCCGAGCGAGAGCGCAGACAGATTCCAACGCTCCCGCAGCAGCTCGCCGAGCGCACCGAGGTGTACGGCGCGCGGCAGGTCTCCCACGGCCCCGAGCCCCCACGCGCCGCCCTGCGGCGGAACAAGCGGCTCTATGTTTTCCAGCCCGAGCTCCGAAGCGAGGACGAAATTCACGCCTTCAGGCGAAGAATCCCAGTTAGTGTGCGCCGCGTAGAGCGCGACTCCGCTCTTCACCGCAGCAAGCAGCGTGCACCCCGCGTGGCAGTCGTCGACGACGGAGCTGACTGGGCGGAAAATAATCGGATGGTGCGTGACGAGCAGGCCGCAGCCAAGTTTCGCCGCGCGTGCGACTGTACGCGGCGTAGCGTCAAGCGCTACGGCTATATTCGCAACGTCCGCCCCGCGCTCGCCGGCGAGCAGCCCCGGATTGTCCCACGGTTCCGCCCACTCTTTAGGCAGCCTTTTCTCTATAGCTTCAGCAATTTCATAAAGTTTCATGACGGCACCTCAAATTGTCTGATTGATTTATTTTATAACGGCGCTATGGAGAACGTCAAAGCGCGCACGACCGAGAACGTAAGTTTGTCCGATACATAAAAAACCGCGGGCCGTTTGCACGGTCCGCGGCGCAGAGCAGCCGGTAAGCCGGGTTTTGTAAGGGGGCGTTCCCCCGCCAGCCATTTATCTAATCCCGCGCTTGCACGCGGGCTTCAGCGGTCGTACCCGGGAGTCGGCGGGCCGCCTCATCCTCCCCTATTCGACCTTGCTCCTGATGGGGTTTGCCAGGCCCGCGGGTTCCCCTCGCGGCCGGTGGGCTCTTACCCCGCCTTTTCATCCTTACCGCTTTCGCGGCGGTTTGCTTTTCTGCGGCACTTTCCCTGGGTTCGCACCCGCAGGAATTTCTCCTGCATCACGCCCTGCGGAGCCCGGACTTTCCTCCCGCGCTGTGCGCCGGCGGCTGGCTCGGATACTCTGAATCGTTATTATAACACAGCGCCGCACGGCTCAGTTTGAGAGGACGGCGTGGACTTCCCTGAGCAGCCGCGATATTTCCAGCCCCTGCGGACAGTGTCGCTCGCACATACGGCAGCCGACGCAGAGGTCGGCTTTGCGGCTGCCGGCCATGTAGGCTTTCTTGACGCCTTCGTCGTGGGTCCTCATGTAGCGGTTATAGTAAGCGAAAGCGCTCGGTATGAGTACCGTCTTCGGGCAAGGCAGGCAGTATTTGCAGTCGGTGCAGCCGATGAACGCCTGCGCCTCGAAGGTCCTACGCAGCTCCGTTATCAGCTTCTCTTCCGCTTCGGTCATGACGTTCGGCGCTGCGTGCTCGAAGATGCGGAGTTGGTCTTTCAGCTGGTCGAGCGTCGACGTTCCGCTCAATATGACGCTCGCCTCGGGTTTGCTGTACAGCCAGCGCATGCACCATTCGACGAATGTTCGCTTCTCTGGGTATTCTTCTATGAGCTTCCGCCCTTCGTCGGAGAGTTCCTCAACTAGCGAGCCGCCGCGAAGCGGTTCCATGATTACTACGGGCAGTCCCCTCAACGCTGCGTATTCGAGCCCCTGCGTGCCTCCGGCCTGGTTGTGCTGGTCGAGGATGTTGAGCTGTATCTGCGTCATGTCCCAATCGGGAGCGCTCGCTATTATCTCTTTAAAAGCTTCAAACGTGTTGTGGATTGAGAAGCCTTTGAAACGTATCTTTCCTTTTTTGCGCATTTCTTCTAGGAACGGTATGCCATCGTATTTTTTCACCTTTTCCCAGACGCCTGGGCTAAGGTTGTGGAGCATATAAACGTCGGCGTGATCGGTCTTTAGACGGCGAAGCTGTTCGTCTAGGAATTTTTCAAAGTCGGCGTGAGATTCCGAGTAGATGACCGGGCATTTCGTCACGAGCGTAACCTTTTCACGGTATCCGTCCGCGAGCGCTTTGCCGAGCAGTTCTTCGCTTCCGGCGTAGATGTACGCCGTGTCGATGTAGTTCACTCCGTGGTCTATCGCATAGCGCACCAGCTCTATCGCTGCCTTTTCGTCCGCCGGCAGGCGCATCGTCCCGAGGCCGAAGCGCGAGACCTTCAGCCCTGTTCTTCCAAAGTCTATGTACTGCATGATAAGCCCCTCCCAACACACTATAATTATACGCCCAAAGGTATAGAAAAACGGCGCGCCCGAAAGCGCGCCGTGCGGGAAAAACGTGGTGCCGTTTAATGGTTTCTGACTATTTCTTTGATGACCATAAGCCTGCTCAAAGTCGAGCGTTCCATCTCTTCGAGCTTCATAGAGATTGAGCGTATCGCTTCCGTGAAGGAAGGGATCATGACGTGCTCGAGCGCGTTGACGCGGCGGCGCGTGCGTTCTATTTCAAGCGCCATCGCGCGTACTGCCTTTTCCTCGGCGGCTAGGTGGACGAGCTTCGGCATCACAGCGAGAAATTTTTCAAGCGCGATATCGAGACTTCCGGGCGAGGCCGCAAGGCCGTAGTTAAGCTCTGAGTGCTGTTCTGGCAGTTCGTACTCCGGCACGCGCACGCTCATGACGTTTCTGTATTCGACGTTGACGCGAAGATCTCCGCTCGCCGACATCAAGGTCTGTTCGAGTACCTGCGGAAGCGTCTGAGCGCGCGCGAGCAGGAAGCCGCCGTAGCATTCGCCGAGTTCCTTTTCTACGCTTAAGCGCAGCTCGTAGGTAGACCTCGCGCGGACGAGGAATTCTTTGACGAGCGCATCCTGCTTGTCCTTCAGCAGCTTGTGGCCGCGCTTCGCGACTATAAGCTGTCTTTTCAGCCGCGAAAGCTCCATTCTGTTGGGGTTGACGTTAAGCGCCTTTGCCATTGAAGGTCACCCCTTCCCTACTGTTCCTGGTGCGCGAGTTCCTCTTGTGCCTCTAGGAGCGGCTTAAGGTACTTCTCTATGTACTCGTCTCTGACGCGCTTTAGTTCTCTGACCGGTACGACGGTGAGGAGTTCCCAGCCGAGCTGTAGCGTGTCCTCAATCGTGCGGTTGTCGTATTCGCCCTGGCGCACGTATCTGTCTTCAAACTCGTCCGCGAATTTCGCGAAGGCCTTGTCCTCTTCAGAAAGCGCGCCTTCACCGAGGATGACGGCGAGTTCCTTAGCTTCCTTACCGCGCGAGTAGGCGGCGAAGAGCTGATTCATAAGGTCAGCGTGGTCTTCGCGCGTCTTCCCCTTGCCTATCCCCTTATCCTTGAGTCGCGATAGCGACGGCATGACGTCGACCGGCGGATAGATACCCTTGCGGTGCAACGTACGCGAAAGGATTATCTGTCCTTCCGTGATGTAGCCCGTAAGGTCGGGAATTGGGTGCGTCTTGTCGTCTTCGGGCATCGTCAGGATAGGAATCTGAGTGATGGAACCCTTCTTGCCGCGCAAGCGTCCGGCGCGCTCGTACATCGTCGCAAGGTCGGTGTAGAGGTAGCCGGGATAGCCGCGGCGGCCGGGAACTTCCTTACGCGCCGCGGAGATTTCGCGAAGCGCTTCGCAGTAGTTCGTGAGGTCCGTCAGTATGACGAGGACGTGCATTCCCTTTTCAAACGCGAGGTACTCTGCAGCAGTCAAGGCGAGGCGCGGCGTCGATATACGCTCGATCGCCGGGTCGTCTGCAAGGTTGACGTACATAACGGTGCGCTGAAGAGCGCCTGTCTTGCGGAAGTCTTCCATGAAGAACGACGCTTCTTCAAAAGTAATGCCCATCGCGGCGAAGACGACGGCAAAGTCGGAGTGTCCGCTGATAACCGTCGCCTGACGCGCTATCTGGGCGGCCATTCTGTTGTGAGGCATACCGCTGCCGGAGAATATCGGGAGCTTCTGCCCGCGGACGAGCGGGTTCATACCGTCGATGGTCGAGATACCGGTCTGGATGAATTCCGACGGGTAGTCGCGCGAGAAGGGATTCATCGGGTTTCCGTTGACGTCTAGCGTCGTCTCCGGGATGATCGCTGGGCCGCCGTCGATAGGGTCGCCGCGCCCGTTAAATATGCGCCCAAGCATGTCGCGCGAGACAGGCAATTTCAGAACATCTCCAAGGAAACGAATCTGCGTCGTGTTTACGTCGATCCCGCTGCTTCCCTCGTAGACCTGGACGAGGGCGCGATCCCCGCTGATTTCGAGCACGCGGCCGCGGCGGTGCTCGCCGTTGGCGAGCGTTATTTCGGCAAGCTCATCGTAGCTGACGTTGCTCACCTTATTGACCATCATCAGCGGGCCCGAAAGGTTGGAGATGGTCTTATATTCCTCAGGCAACCTCATCGTGCTCACCTCCCATTGCAAGCAGTTTTCCAAGTTCCGATTTTATTCTGGTTTCCAGCTCGTCTAGCTTCGCCAGTTCGTTCTCCTCCGTGTAGCGCATACGGGCAATCTCTTCGCGTATAGGCAGCTCGAACACGGAGCGCATCGTGCCGCCGCGTTTTAAGACCTGCATCCCGAGCGAATGGAATGTGAGGATGTTGCGCAGCATTTTGAACTGCTTATCCATCGAGGCGTAGGTATCTATCTCGTGGAAGGAGTTCTGGTGCAGGAAGTCTTCGCGTATGGACTTCGATGTTTCGAGAACCATGCGCTCTTCTTTGGAAAGCGCGTCAACGCCGACGAGACGGACTATTTCCTTGAGCTTGTCTTCGTCTTCAAGCAGCGACATCGCTTCCGTGCGATAGACGCTCCATTCCCCGTCATAGAAGCCGTCCCAGTACTCTCCGAGCTTCTGCGCGTAAAGCGAGTAGCTATTGAGCCAGTTGATCGCCGGGAAGTGGCGCTGGTATGCGAGCTGCGAATCGAGTCCCCAGAAGACCTTCGTGACGCGGAGCGTGTTCTGCGTTACAGGCTCGGAAAGGTCTCCTCCGGGAGGCGAAACTGCCCCGATGACAGAAACCGCGCCTTCGCGTCCTTCCTTGCCGAAGCATATGGCGCGGCCTGCTCTTTCATAGAAGGAGGCGAGGCGCGTACCAAGATAGGCTGGATACCCCTCTTCACCCGGCATTTCTTCAAGGCGTCCGGACATTTCGCGAAGAGCCTCAGCCCAGCGTGATGTCGAGTCTGCCATGAGCGCGACGGAGTATCCCATATCTCGGAAGTACTCGGCTATCGTGATGCCCGTGTATATGGACGCTACCCGCGCCGCGACAGGCTTGTTCGAGGTATTCGCGATGAGCAGAGTTCACTTCATAAGAGCCTGG
>URAG01000061.1 GCA_900545755.1 uncultured Cloacibacillus sp.
ACTACGTCAGAGGAGCTTTTGCCCATAGCTATAAGCTGAATGAACTCCATGCATAGCATGGAGTTTTCTTTATACAAAAAAACGGAGCCGCGTTTATGCGGCTCCGCTCCTTGCGTGATTTCGTGAAAGGTTCGGACGTTACGCTCCTTTGCGCAGCATCCAGGCTATCTTCGCGCTTTCTTCTAGCTCTTCGAGGGAATAGAAAGCGTCCATGAGGTTCTTGCCTGGGACCACGGCTCCGTGTTGCTTTAGCAGGTAGCCGCCGCTCTTGTCCACGCAGCGCTCGAATGCGTCGAAGAGCGCCTGGGAGCCGGGCTGCTCGTAGGGGACGGCGCCGACGGTGCCGAGCTTCATTTTAAGGTAGGGCGTGTGGTGCGGGATCACGTCCGTTTCGTCCTCGGCGGGGATGAAGCTCCATAGTACGGCGTAGGTCCCGTGCGTGTGGATGACCGCCTGCGCCTCGGGGCGGTGCTTATAAACGCATAGGTGCAGCGGCCACTCCTTGCTCGGCTTGTTCTCGGAGAGGGTCTTACCGTCCATGTCCATGACTGCGAACTGTTCCTCCGTGAGACTGCCGAAGCAGCTTCCGCTCTGAGTGATGTACATTTTGCCGTCGTGCAGGAAGCTCATGTTCGCCGACGAGCCCGAGGTCTTGTTGCGGTCGAACAGGCTCTTGCCTATCCATATAGCGTCGCGCAGTTTTTTCTGAAGTTCGTCCATATTTAAGCTTCCTTTCCGGTCATCTTGAGCGCGCGCTCGAAAAAGTCCTCCTGTCCGAAGTTGCCGGACTTGAGCACAAGGCGCACGTCGGGCACGCCGTACGGCGTCATTACAGGCACGCCTGGCGCGACGCTGCGCCCTATGTGGAACGCAGAGAATCCGAGGCCGCGCGTGACCGCGCCAGACGTTTCGCCGCCAGCGACTATTATGCGCTTGTACCCGGCCTTGAGCGCGCGCCTAGCGAGCTCCGCCATTGTGTTTTCAAGCAGCGAGGCGACGGCCTCCTGCCCGAACGTCTGCGCCTCCTTCACGTTGTCGCTCGTATCTGAGCTGTATATAAGCGTGGGGGCGTCTTTGCCGTCCTCTGCGAAACGCCAGATCTTTTCTATGTCGTCTCCGCCGCGCAGCATCGCTATCGGGTCTACCTTGTAGGAGCGGCCTCCGTTGTCGATGAAGTATTTTATCTGAGCGAGCGTGGCTTTCGAGCAGCTTCCAGCGAGAAGTATCGCGCGTCCCTCAGTGCCGTGTATGTGCGACGGCGCGTAGCCTCCGTCCTTTGAGGCGCGTTTTGCAATCGGCTCCAGAATTCCGCTGCCTCCGGTCAACAGCGCCAGCCCGCCGAAGAGCTCCGCTATGCGCTCGCCGTCTTCGTCCGTCTCATGGTCCGGTATCACGTAGAAATGTTCGCGCCCCTCGCCGAATTTTTCTATTTTCGCGTAGATTTCGGCGTTAGGCAGAGCCATATCTTCTTTATGCAGTTCCATGCATTCGTACTTGCTTTGCGGGCGCATCAGCTCCGCTATGCGGCTGTCCCACATCGGCGTGAGCGGGTGGTTTTTCATGTGGCTTTCGTCGAGCGGCACGCCGTTTACGTAGAGGCGGCCGTTCGTCACCGTTCTGCCGTTCGCGGGCAGTCCGGGGCAGAGCACCGTATAGCGCGCGCCGAGATATTCCATCGCGGCGTCGGCTATCGGCCCGATGTTCCCTTTCGGTGTAGAGTCGAAGGTGGAGCAATATTTTATGTAAAACTGCTTCGCGCCGCGCGCCTCAAGCCATTTGACCGCGGCGAGCGAATCCGCGACGGCAGCGCGCGTCTCCTGCGTGCGCGACTTGAGCGCTATGACGACTGCCTCCGTCTCTCGCGGATCATGCTCCAGCACGCCGTTAGTGAGCAGCACCGACATCCCGCCTTTAGCGAGGAACGACGCCGCGTCGCTTGCTCCGGTGAAATCATCTGCGACGCATCCTAAGGACGGCATAATGATCACTCCTTTGTAAAATTCTGCTCTTAATGATAGCAAATTAAATGCCATCGCAAATTTGCGGCGGCGGATTTTATTCACGGATTTTTACGTTTCATCGGCGCGGCTGTTGCGTTTAATTGACAGTGTTGTTGCACTGTTGTAATATCGGCGCATCAGCAACACCGCATCACATTCCGCCGCAAAGGAGAGAGGCCGAGTGCGCATACTGTTCATCTCCCCCTACCCCGAGCTCCGCGATACCGTTGAAAACGTCTTCCGCAGCCACCCGCGCCGGCGCGACATAGATATGGAGATAAGGATAATGACCGTCGACCAGGTCTCCGCGAAGGACGTCGACGCCTACGACGTGGTCATCGCGCGCGGGCTGACGGCGAGGCGCGTGCGCTCGATACTGCCGCAGATGCCGTTTGTGGATCTTACAATTTCCGGCTATGACGTGGTGCGCACGCTCGCGGAGTGCCGCCGCGACTTCGGCGCGAAGCATATCGCGGTGTGCGGATTTTACGAAAAGATATACGAGACTGCGACGCTGTGCAGGCTCATGGACTGCGAGATAACCCTGTATCCCGTGGAGACCTTTGCGGAGCTTGAGAAGAGCATAGGCCGCGCGCAGGCCGACGGCTGCGACGCGATCATCGGCGGCTATTCTGCGATAGGGCTCGCGCGCAGTCGCGCCATTCCCTGCAAGCTGATATGCTCCGGCAAGGACGCCATTACGCACGCCATCAACGTAGCGGTGGAGACGGTCGAGCAGATCCGCCACGAGCGCGTAATCGCAGAGCTTTACAAAACCGTCATCTACACGTCGAAGGACGGAGTGCTTTACGTCGACGCTGATGGGATAATACAGGTGCGCAACCACGTCGTGAAGGATATGAACCTCGACGCGAGCCTGCTGCATAAGCCGCTGAAGGCGACGCTCTCATATCTTTACGCCCCGTTTATGGACGTATTGCTCAGCGGGCAGGGGATAGAAGGGCGCGTCATCACGATACCGTCTACCGGAGTGACTGTTTCCGCCTCGCTAGCGCCCGTATCGGTAGGCGGCGTAATATCTGGCGTCGTAGTGACGCTCTCGGACATCACGAACATACAGAAGCTAGAAAGTCAGATACGCCGCAGCCTCAACGAAAAAGGCCTTGTAGCAAAATATACCTTCGACAGCATAATCCACGAGAGCGACGTGATAGAGCGCACGATAGCGACGGCGAAGCGCTACGCCGCCTCCGACTCGAATATCATTATCGAAGGCGAGACCGGGACCGGCAAGGAGCTTTTCGCCCAGAGCATACACAACGCGAGCGCGCGGAGCAAAGGGCCTTTCGTCGCGGTAAACTGCGCGGCGCTGCCGGAGAATCTGCTTGAAAGCGAGCTCTTCGGCTATGTCGAGGGAGCCTTCACGGGGACGAAGAAGGGCGGCAAAATGGGGCTCTTCGAACTCGCGCACGAAGGAACGCTGTTCCTCGACGAAATAAGCGAGATATCTCTATCGCTCCAGAGCAAGCTGCTGCGTGTGCTCCAGGAGCGCGAGGTGCGCCGCGTCGGCGACACGAAAGTGATCTCCGTCAACGTGCGGATCATATCCGCGACTAACAAGAGCATATCCAGGCTTGCGAAGGAGGGGCTCTTCCGCAGCGACCTCATGTACAGGCTCGACGTGCTGCGCCTCTTCCTTCCGCCGCTGCGCGAGCGCGGGCGCGACGCGGAGGTCGTATTCGCGCATCTGCTGGCGCGTCTCGGCGCGGCGTCGGGGCGCGGCTGCCCGGCGATCGCGCCGGACGCGCTCGAGCCGCTCGGATCGTACCCCTTCGACGGCAACATACGCGAGCTGCGCAACATTGTCGAGCGCGCCGCCGTTTTATGCTCGAACGGCGTGATTACGAAGGACGACGTGGCCGCGGCGCTTTATCCGAAAGAGATGGAAGTCTCCGAACACGCGGGAAAAGAGCCGCAGCGCGCAGAGCCGCAGTCGGACGGCCGCGCCGAGGTGGAACGGGCTCTCTCTGTCTGCGGCGGCAGCAGGAGCCGCGCCGCGGAGCTGCTCGGCATAGACCGCTCTACGCTGTGGAGGCGTATGAAAAAATACGGAATCGAATGACGCGGCATATTTGGCACGCGAATTGCTCATACGATAAGCAGGTTTTTTAATTTACCTCAGGGAGGGCCTGTTTATGGCAACTGGTTATGTGTTAGCGGTTTTTGCAATCGTTATCGTGCTGATGATTGTGCTTATTTCCAAGTACAAGCTTCACGCGGGATTCGGCATCCTGATCGCGGCTATAGTTCTCGCTATAGGACTCGGGACGCCGTGGGAGAAGATCGAAGGAACGATCAACAGCGGGTTCTCCGGCACCATCAAGAGCGTCGCGATAGTCATCTTCCTCGGATGCACGATGGGCACCGTACTTGAAAAGACGGGCGCGGCTGTACGCATCACGAAGTGGGCCATCAAGCTCTGCGGCGAGAAGAACATCATCTGGGGCATCGCGCTCGCGTCGTTCATCCTCGGTATTCCTATCTGGGCCGACACGGTCGTAATCCTTCTTATACCGATAGTTTCGCTGCTCGCTTATGAGACGAAGAAATCTATGATGAGCTTCGGCACCGTGCTCTATATGGGCGCGCTCGTCACGGCCTCGCTCGTTCCACCTACGCCCGGACCTGTCTCCGCGGCGGCGCTTCTCGGCGTCCCCCTCGGCGAAGCGATTATCTGGGGCCTTGTCGTAGCAATCCCGAGCACCATCGCGGCGACGCTCTACTGCATCACGCTCAAAACGCCGGTCGCCCCTAAAGAAGAGTTCATCAAGTCCGCCCGCGAGTCCGAGAACATGGAGCTGCCCTCGCTCGGCACCTCGCTAATGCCGATACTCTTCCCGCTCTTCCTCATACTCTGCAACACCGTAACCTCGGTCATAGCGCCTAAGACGCCCGTTGCGAACTTCATGGCCTTCATAGGAAGCCCGCTTGCGGCGCTGCTTACGGGCTGCATCCTCTCGCTCGTACTCACCGGCAAGGATTGGAAGACGAAGAAAGTCCTCAGCAACTGGGTTGACGAAGGCATCAACGCCGCGGCTATGCCGATAATAGTCACCGGTATGGGCGGCGCGCTCGCGGTGTTCGTCAAGAACTCCGGCGTCGCCGACCAGATAGGCGAACTCATCGTCGCCTCGCCCTTCCCGCCGATCATCGTCCCCGTCATCCTCGCGGCCATCATCCACATGGTAACCGGCTCCAACGCCCTCGGCGTCATGACGGCGGCGGCGCTCGTCCAGCCGATGCTCGACTCGCTCGGCATCTCGCCCGTCGCGGCCTTCCTCGCCTGCGGCACCGGCGCTCTGATGTTCAAGCACGCGAACTCCAGCGGATTCTGGGTCACGGTCTCGATGTCCAACATGGACGTCAACCAGGGTATCCGCGCCGTCGGCGGCGGCTCTACCGTAGCCGGCTTCACTGGCGCGATAGTGACCTGCGTCCTCTACATGGCCGGCATAATCTAAAAGGCCTTTCGTCCCGCCGTCCTTCGGAAATCCGTAGGGCGGCGGTATTTTTGATCTGAAGAAGAATACTTCGCAAAGGAGCGGAAACAATGGAAAAATTCGTAACCAAGGCAGCGCGCCTCAACGGGCCGTACGACATAGAGCTCATCGAACGCGAGCTCGTCTGCGGCGAAGACGACATAATAGTCAAGAACCATCTTATGGGCATCTGCGGTTCGGACAAGAGCTTCTACCGCGGGCTCATGCCGCCGCAGACGGCGGAATTCCGCCAGCCGCCGGAGTTCCCGTTCCTTCTCGGACATGAGAGCGGCGGCACCGTCGTCGCCGTCGGCAGCCGCGTAAGCGACTACAAGGTCGGCGACAAGGTGATGGCCTTCGGCTGGAACAACAACTTCGCCGAGTATTTCAAGGCTAAATCCTTCCAGCTCCAGCCCGTCCCCTACGACCTCGACATGGACATAGCGGGCCTCGGCGAGCCGACGGCCTGCGCGATGTACTCGGGGCTCAACAGCGGCGTCCAGCTTGGCGACTACGTGGTAGTCATGGGCGCGGGCTACGCCGGGCAGATAATCGCGCAGTGCGCGAAGCTCAAGGGCGCCTATAAAGTCATCATGGTAGACGTGCTGGACGGCAAGCTCGAACTCGCAAAGAGCCTCGGCGTAGACATCACGATCAACAGCAAGGAGACTGATCCAGTCGCCGCCGTCAAGGAAATTACTAACGGTGCCGGCGCCGACGTGGTGGTCGAAGCCGCTGGCACCGAGGATTCCTTCAACGCTGCAAGCGCGCTCATCAAACACAACGGAAAATTCGTCTTTTACAGCTGGGTGACTACGCCGATCAGGCTCAACATCAGCCGCTGGCACGACGACGGCCTTGAGTTCGTCAACACCTGCCTCGTCCACCACACGTGGCAGCAGCGCTACGTCTGGGTCCCAGAGACGATGCGCCCGATAGCGCAGGGGCTCGTGAAGATAAAGCCGCTCATCACGCACGAGTTCAAGCTCGACGACATAAAGGCCGGCTTCGACATGGCCGACAAGAACGACGCCGCGATAAAGATAGTCTTCCGTCCATAAGACGCGCGCGTAAATAAGTAAGATAAAGAAACGCAATTGGCGCCCTTTCCGCGAGTCCGCAGGAAGGGCTGCTCTTTATGCGCTTTTATAAAAAGCTGCTGCCGAGCGTCGCCGCCGCTTCCAGAATCCGGCGGCGGCTTCACTCTGTTTTGAAACGCCAGCGTGTCCAGGCGTAAAAAATCCCCGGCGGATATGCCGGGGATTCGTCATTGTATTTTGCGCTTTTTTATAAATTCCCGCGCGGCTTTTACAGCGCGAAGCCCTTTTCGTAGAGGTCGACGTAGACGCCGTCGCCGAGGTCTACTGCGTCCTTCGTCACTGGTTCGCCCTTCTTTATGTCGCGCTTCAGCGTGAGGCCGCTGAGGAGGTAGAACGGCGCTATCTCCGCGGCTTCGGCCTTCTCCCAGAGCTCGGGGACGAGCCCATCTATCGAGTGGTGGTGTCCCTTGACCTCGAGGACGGTGCCAGCGGGCAGGTCGCGGCTCGCTACGCCGGCCATGACGGAGACCTGGCGGCACTCTGGGTGCGTGCCTATGCCTAGGAAGTCGCCGAGGATTATCGAGGCCGGGGTCTCGACGCCCATGATGTGGTAGGGCAGGTAGAGGCAGGCGTACTTCTTGTTGCGGCTGACGACGTGGCCTTTGCCGGCGAGGAGATCCCAGACGGCTTCGTTCTCGCATTTGACGATGATGAATTCGCCGCCGCCGAAGCTTGCTTCGTCGTTCGCGCGGAGGCAGCAGAAGACGTCAACGACGCCTGTCTTTTTCAGAACGCCTCCGTCCTCCTCGGGGATGAAGATGTCGGCGAGCTCGCTCGTCTTCGCAACCGGGTAGCTGAGGCGCTTCGCCGCGGGCACGAGGCCGGTGATGTTCGATACCAGGTTCATCTCGCAAAGGTCGGCTGAGATGACGCTGATGTATTTCTCAAGGAGCTTGCGGCGTCCTTCAAGCGTCGAGCGGTCCTTGTAGTTCCAGAACGCCTTGAGCTCTGGGATGTTCTCGTGAGGATAATCTGGGCCTTCGGTAAATACCATCTCGCCGGTGTCGGGGGTCCATACGAAGTCGTATTCGCTCGCCTTGCCCACCGCGATGATCTCGAAGCCGAGCAGCTTGCCCCACGACCAGAGGTCCACGAGGTTGCGCGGCTGGTCGCCGTTGACGAGCGCTTTCGAGCACATATAGACGTTGATGCCCTTCCTGAGCGCGGCCATACTGACCTCTGAACTGACTTTGGAATTCCCAGTGCATTCGACGAGCGCCGTTATGTCGCTCTCTGGGACGAGCCTGTAGTCGCTGACGATAAGCACTGCGTCTTTCGGCGCGGCCTGTATTTCTTCCTTAGTCGCGCAGACGGCCAGCTTCTCCTTAGGCCAGCCGAGTTCGAGGAGGACCTTTTCGCATTCGTCGGTGTGGCGCGACGAAATAAGGCGCAGCTCCATAAGCTTTACTTTCGGTATCTGCGCGAGTAATGTGTATCCGTAGCCCTTCGTGGCGCCTATTATGCCGACGCGCGACTTTTTGTCTCCAGCGTTTCTAATCAGACTCGTGTAATCCATAAGCCCATCTCCTCACAAAATTTGTATGAAACCTAACACATATTAGTTATAGCAATCCGCGTGCCAAAGACAGCGCGTTTACGCGTGCCGTTTTGTTTTGCCGCACGGCGCCGCTGCACCGATGCGTTGCATATTGTTGCGCAAGCGCGCAACGTTTATGAAGGCTGTGCGAATTTACGCGCGCGGCAGCCTGCTATCCCGAGCTCGTCGCGGTACTTTGCGACGGTGCGGCGCGAGATCTCTATTCCCATCACGGAGAGGATTTCGGAAAGTTTCTGGTCGCTGTATGGTTTGTCCCTGTCTTCGCGCGCGATGACGGCGCGCAGCTTTTCCTTGACCTGCTGCGTCGCTATCTCCGCGCCGCCGCCGTCGAGGCTGTAGCCCTTCGTGAAGAAGTAGCCGAGGCTGAACACGCCCCAGCGGCATTGCAGGTACTTGCCGCTGACTGCGCGGCTGATCGTGGACTCGTGCAGGCCGAGCTTTTCTGCGACCGCCTTCATGCGGAGAGGGCGCAGCGCGCCGCGTCCTCGCAGGAAAAATTCGCGCTGCTCTTCGGCTATGCAGGCGGCGAGCTGCGTCAGAGTGTCGTTGCGCCGTCTTATGTTCGCCGATATCTGCTCTGCCTCTCTGGCTTTGCACTCGATGTAGCGTCGCACGTCGTCGGGACAGCCACCGCTGCGCGCGAGTTCGAGATAGCTGCGGCTGATTGAGAGCGAGGCGCCGGCGTCGAAATTGAGTTCGACGCTGAAATCTCCGGCGTGCTGCGTCACCGTCACGTCGGGCGAGACGTATGAGGCCGGCTCGCCGCCGGTGAAGCCGTTCGCAGGTTTCGGGTTGAGAGTCTGGATTTTTTCGAGCGCGGCTAGCACGCGCGCCTCCGTTATGCGTAGCTCACGCGCGATGTTCTTTATCTGGCGCTTGGCGAGCGCTTCGAGGTGGCGCGCGACGATTTCTTTTTCTATTTCGCAGCCGTCCATGCGGTCGAGCTGAAGCGCGAGACATTCGGCGAGGCCGCGCGCGCATATTCCCGGCGGGTCGAGCCGCTTCATCTCGCGGAGCAGCAGTTCCGCCCTGCGGATTTCTATACCGAAGCGCGAGGCAAGCTCCGCCGCGCTCTCTGCGAAATATCCGCGCTCGTCGAGGCTTTCCGCGACGTAGCGGAAAATCTTCATGTCGCCGTCGCCGAAGCCGCGCCCCGCGAGCTGCTCCATAAGCGAATCCGCTAGCGTCTCTTCATGCGGCGCGGCGATGTTTTCGAGCCAGCCGTCCTCTTCCCCGTCCGTTTCCTGCCGCATGTAGGCGGAGTTCTGCTCGTCGAAGCGCGCTAGCCATTCGAGCTTTTTAAGGCTCTCAGCTCCCGGAGGCTGCGGCGCGGCCTCGCCGCGCTCGTCGAGCTCGAGCAAAGGATTTTCGGCGTAAAGATCTTCTATACGCTCCTCAAGTTCGCCTCGCGACATCTGCAAAACCTGGAGCGATTCTATCATTTTGTTGGAAAGCGCCTGAGTCTGTTTCTGTTCCAGCTTCAGCATGGCGGCCCACCCTTGCGCTGAGACTTACCGAAAAACAGCATCGTGCTTTGACGTTTCGGCCCGTCTCAAAACTAAGGCAAAGGCGGGCAAAAGTCAAGCCGCCCCCTGCGCCGCGCGCAGCGGCGGACGGGGATGCGGCTTCCGGAGGTTTTATCGCGCAGCCCGCGCGTTAGTGTCCCGACGTGAGCTTGAGGCCGATTATACCGGTTATCAACAGCGCGACGAAGAAGAGGCGCGGTACCGTGACCGGCTCCTTGAAGAGGATTATGCCTGCGGTGACGGCGCCGAGCGCGCCGACGCCTGTCCATATCGCGTAGGCCGTGCCGAGCGGCAGCTTCTTTATAGCGAGCGCCAGCAAGTAGACGCTCGCAGCCATGCCGGCAAATGTGAGGACGGTGAATTTCAGATTTGTGAAGCCGTTCGAGTATTTCATACAGGTCGACCAGACGACCTCGAATATTCCGGCGATGAATAACTCTATCCACGCCATGTAAAAATTTCCCCCTTAAAAAATAATCGCCTTCGCCCGCGCGTCTTCTTCGGCCTAACGACGCTGCGGCAAAGGCGTGTGCGCCCACCCGGCGACGGACGCTGCTCCGCGAAGCATATCACGGCGCGCGTGCTTTGGCAACGGCGGCGCGCCGGGAATTTTGCGCGCGGCGGCGGACGCACACGCCGTGGATAAACGCAATGAAAAGGCGGAGCTTTTGCCCCGCCATTCTCGCGTTTTCAGCTTTTGACTACCACGCGCGTTCGTATATCGCCTTTACGTCCTCTTCGGTGAGCTTGCGCGGGTTGTTGTTCATCAGGCGCGTTTCGCGCATCGCGGCCTTCGCCATGTGCGCGGCGGCTTCGCGCGGAATTCCGAAGTCGCGCAGCCGCGTCTTGACGCCGCACTCCTCGCCGAGCGCTATCATCGCGTCCAGCGCCGCGGAGGCGGCGCGCTCCGCGCTCATGCCTGCCGTGTCGATTCCCATCGCCTCGGCTATCGGTACGAATTTCTTCTGGCAGCCGTCGAGGTTGTATTCCATGACCCAGCGCAGCATCGCTGTGTTCGCCTCGCCGTGCGGCACGTGGAACTCGCCGCCGAGCGGATAGGCCATCGCGTGGACCCCCGCCGTGCCGGACATCGCGAAGGCCATGCCCGCCGTGAGGCTGCCGTAAGACTGCGCGGCGCGCGCTGCGGCGTTGTCCGGTTCGCGCACGCAGGCGGCGAGGTTCGGCGCTATTTTGCGTATTGAGGCGAGCGCTAAATCCTGCGTAAGAGGGTTCGTGCCGAGCGAGAGGTACGACTCTACGGCGTGAACGAGCGCGTCCATGCCTGATGCCGCCGTTATCGCGGGCGGCAGGCCGTGCGTCAGTTCGGGGTCTACCAGCGCTATGTCTGCGACCATGTTGCCGCCCGCTATGCCCTTCTTCATCTTTTCCTCGGGGAACGAGAAGACCGCGACCGCGGAGACCTCGGAGCCGCTGCCCGCGGTCGTCGGTATCATTATCGTGGGAAGGCCGCGCGCGGGAACCTTCTCAGATCCGACCATAGCCGCTGCGTCGAGCTCTGGGAACTTGGCTAGCACCGCCGCCATCTTGGCAAAGTCCATCGAGCTGCCGCCGCCGAGCGCTATCAGGCAGTCGCCGCCGAGCGCGCGTATGTCCGCCGCCGCTTTGTAAAGGAGCGCGACAGGCGGCTCCGGTTCTACATCGGACCATATCTCCGGCTCCATGCCCAGCTTTTTCGCGCCGTCCATGAGGCGCGCGAGCGCTTCGCTCTTCGCAATGCTGCGCCCCGTTATGAATACGGGCCGCTTCGCGCCGAGCGCGGCGGCCTTCTGCGCCGCGAGGGCCGAAATCCCGGCCTCGAATATAACTTCGCGCGGCATCCTGAAATTAAACGGGCGTCCTATAATATTCTCCATTTTCGTCACCTTCGTCATTTCTGTTTTGCTTGCGGGAAGAACATGTCGCGCGTGAGCGTCTCTCCGGCCTCCGCGACGGCGAACAAATCGTCCCAGTCTCCCGAGACTAGCTTTTCGAGCACTACGTTGCCGCCCGGCACGTGCCGCAGCTCGCAGCCGGCGATTTCCGCTCCGCGGCGCGCCTGCTCGAGAAAGTCTTCCGCGCGGCTGTCGTATGTTCCCGTGTCGATTATGTCGGCGTGCGTGTAGCTCGCGAACCATTTATCGAAGAGCGCGGGCCCCTGCTCGCGTCCGTACCTTTCGCAGACGGCGGCGCGAAGCCCTTCGAGCGAGTAGCGCCCCGTGTCTGTGTCCCTGATGTAGATATGCCCCGGCTCTTTTAGGTTTTCGTGCGGCGCTCCGTCGGTGTTCAGCAGAATCGTGATGCAGTCGTCGGCGCGCGGCACGACGACGCGCACCGGCGCGTACACCGATTCCCACGAGCCGCCGCAGAAGCCCATCGCGACGAGCGCGGTGTCGAATTCGCCTGCAATTTCACCGAGCGCTTTTATCAGCTGTAGGCGCATATCTTTCGGCTCGGCGTGGTAACGCCTGTCTACGCAGCGCACCGGGTAGCATGTCCCCATCTTCCGCTGCGCCGCGGCTACCTGGCGTGCCATCGAGCTGCAAGCGAGAATTACGGCGTTCATGCCCTCTTCTCCGATGTTAAGCGGCCGCGCCTTCAGCGCCCGACTATCGCTGGGACGCCGGAAAATTCCTTGACTACCGGCACGGTCGAGCTGGCGTCGATCTCGCCGCAGAAGAACAGGTCGTTGTCGAAGCCGAGGCCGGAAAGTATCTTGCCGTGCGTAGACTCCCGGCAAACAGCCGTGACGTCTGGCCCCATCGCCTGCCACAGCGACATCGCCGCCATAGCGCCGTCGGTCAGCTCCATCGACTCGGCCCCGTTAGACGGCGCGAGCGCGAGCAGCTTTTCGACAAGCATACCCGCGCAGACCGTGTCTTCGAGCGAGAACTCGCCGTTGCGCCCGGCGCATATAATCCCGACCGAAGGCCCGGCGCAGAGCGCGTCCCATGCGGCCGCCTCGGCGTTGCGCGCGCAGCCCGCTATGACGTGCGCGCAGTCCTTCACAGCGCGCATTATAGCGCGCGTGCCGTTCGAAGTCGTGATGATCGCGTGTTCCGGCGCGCCTGCGGCCTGGAGTTCGAGCGGCGAGTTGCCGAAGTCGAAGCCCGGCGCAGGCAGGCCGCCGCGCTCGCCCATAATCTTCCAGTCATCCCCGAGCTTCTCTTTCATCGCGAAAGCTTCGTCCACCTCCGTCACGGGTACGAGGACTTCGCCTCCCATGTCGAAGAAGGTAGTTATCTGCGTCGTCGCGCGAAGCAGGTCGACGACTATGCGCGCATCGTGTTTCTTGAGAGCCTCGCACGGTAGGAAAGCCACGTCGAATGTGTATTTCAATTTGATAAACCTCCAAAATTCATATATGCAGAATTATATAACCGCTACTGTGCAGCCGTAAGCCCCGCACACGCAAATAAAAAGCCCGCCTTGCGGCGGGCGTGTGTCCGTGGAATCCGCGGCGCGGCGCGCGCTATACGTTGCGCCAGCGCTTGAAGCCGCGTCCGACGACCTCGTCCGCCTCGGCGAGCACCATGAACGCGCCGGGGTAGTGCTGCGCGAGGAAGGCCTTGAGCTCGACGGCTTCGCGCGTCCGCAGCAGCGTCATGACGGTGAAGCCTTCGTGGTGCTTGTAGCCGCCTTCGCTCTTGAGCAGCGTGCAGCTGCGGTTCAGGTGGTGCGAAATAAATTCGACGACGGCCTCCGTGTGCGCTGTTACAACGAAGACGAGCTTGCGTTTCTCGAACGACGAGAGCACGCGGTCCATCGCCATGCCGTTCACGTAGCAGGCGATGAAGCCGTACATCGCGTTCGTCAGCCCTATGATGCCGATGGAAATCGCAAGCAGCGTCATGTTGAAGTAAATGCTTATCTTGCCTATCTCGAGGCCGTACTTCTTGCGCAGCACGGATATCGCGATGTCCAGCCCGCCG
>URAG01000062.1 GCA_900545755.1 uncultured Cloacibacillus sp.
CGGAAGAAGCTCTGGCCGGTTACGCACAGAAAACATACGGGACTTTCGTCGAAGCCCCGGAAGCGGCGTTCGTCGTGGGCGGCGGCGAAAAGCTCTGGGAGCTGGGGCGCAGGGTCTCGCTGGAAGGGCTCGTCAAGGAACTGGAAGCCGTCCTCTGCGAAATGCTGAAAGAGGACGCAGGCGACTGATGGGAACGCTGCTTCTGCGTCTCGCCGCCCCGCTCCAGTCGTGGGGGGAAGATTCCAAGTTTGAAACCCGGAGGACGCGAAGGGAGCCGACAAAAAGCGGCGTGATAGGGCTGCTCGCCGCGGCGTTGGGCCGGAGGCGGGACGAGCCGCTCGAAGACCTGAAAAGCCTGCGCTTCGCAGTCCGCGTCGATCAAGAGGGAGAGCTGTTGCGCGACTTGCACACGGCCAGAAACGCAAAGATCAACTACTTGACCGAGCGCTACTATCTCTCGGACGCCGTCTTCCTCGCCGGGCTTGAAAGCGGCGACGAAGAATTTCTCATAAAGCTTGACGCCGCCCTGCGCGCTCCCGCCTTTCCGCTGTTTTTGGGACGGCGCTCGTGCCCGCCCACCCCGCCGCTATCGCTGGGCGTGACCCCCGAGCCTCTTGAGAAAGCGCTGACGGCGGCGCCGCGGCAAAACTCCGAATGGAGGCGGCGCTTCGACGACGCCGGCGAAACGTCTCTGCGCGCCGTGTTCGACGCAGCCCCCGGCGCTTGCGGAGCCGCGCGCCTCAAAGACCTGCCGGTATCGTTCAGTCCGGAGCGGCGTCAGTACGCCTACCGCGCATGCGAAGAACGGCTCTTATCGCGCAAAAAACAGGAGGAAAACGATGTGCAGGGCTCCCAAGAGCCATAATGCGAGGTGACGATATGTTTCTGACTAGAATGGAGCTGGACGCGTCGCGAAGAAACACAATGAAGGCCCTCGCTTCGCCGAACGTCATACACGGAACGATAGAGCGCGCGTTTCACGGCCCGCGCGAGCGCAGGCTGTGGCGCGTAGACCGCATAAGCGGGAACTTCTACCTTCTTCTGCTGAGCCGGACGCCCCCCGACCTGTCCGACGCGATGGAACAGTTCGGGCCGCAGGGCTCCGGCGCGACGTGGGAATGCAGGGCGTACGAGCCTTTTCTGGCCCGCCTGGCGGAAGGTGACAGATGCCGCTTTCGGCTGGCAGCAAATCCGACTTGGAGCTGCAAATCCGACGGTGGGGAGGGGCGTGGAACGGTCCGCGCGCACACCACGCCGGAGCATCAGGCTGCATGGCTGATGCGGAAATGCGAGGGGGGCGGCTTCTCGCTCGCGCCTGAACAGTTCGCCTCCGTCTCCAGCCGCTGGCTGCGCTTTCGCAAGGGAGGGCGAAACGGGCATACGGCCTCCATGCTTGAGGCGGTTTTTGACGGTATTCTGACTATTACCGACGCCCCTCTCTTCCGCCGGACGCTCACAGAAGGGATAGGCCGCGGCAAGGCCTTCGGGATGGGGCTGATGACCGTAGCCCGCATCGGCGGCAATGGCTGAGCTGCCAGGCATAGAGCGCCCCAGCCTTCAGGCGCTCCCGCAGATCGGCGACCGGATGACGTTCCTTTATCTTGAGCATTGTTCGGTCAGCCGCGAGGACGGCGCGGTGCTCGTAAAAGACGAGCGTGGGACGGTCCGGGTTCCGGCCGCCGCGGTATCCGTCATAATGTTCGGCCCCGGGACGTCGGTCACGCACCGCGCCGTTGAGCTGTTGGGTGACGCCGGGATTTCCGCCGTATGGGTCGGCGAGCAGGGAGTCAGATATTACGCCGGAGGCCGCCCGCTTACGCACAGATCGCGTATGCTGATAAAGCAGGCGGAACTCGTCAGCAACCAGCGCGCCCACCTCGCCGTCGTCAGGAAAATGTACCAGATGCGTTTCCCGGACGAAGACGTCTCCGGGCTTACGACGCAGCAGCTTCGCGGACGCGAGGGCAGCCGCGTGAAAGAGGCGTACAGGCGCGCGTCGAAGAGATGGAACGTTCCGTGGAACGGGCGCGTGTACGACCCCTGCGACTTCGCCTCGGGAGACGCCGTAAACCAGGCGCTGTCGGCGGGGCACGCCTGCCTGTACGGCCTCGCGCACGCGGTGATTTCAGCCCTCGGCTGCTCTCCGGAGCTGGGCTTCGTCCACGTCGGACACGAATGTTCGTTCGTCTACGACGTCGCCGACCTGTACAAAGCGGAAATCACGATACCGATAGCATTCGAAATAGCGGCCTCCGCGCCAGACGACCTTCCGGGAACCGTGCGCCGCCGCGTCCGCGACGCAATGTCGTCCGGCCGCCTGCTCGAACGTATGGTGCGCGACATCCGAGTCTTAATACTGGGTGACGACGCCGCCGACGCGGCGGAAGAGACGAATATAATCTATCTGTGGGACGAGCGCGGAGGGGCCGTACCAAACGGCCTGTGTTACGCTCCGTACCAGGAACCGGCGGTATGATCGTCGTCGTCCTGACGGACTGCCCTCCAAAACTCAGGGGAGATCTGTCAAAGTGGCTTTTTGAAATTAACACCGGAGTGTACGTCGGGCGTGTGAACGCGAGGATAAGGGAAGCGCTGTGGGACAGGATATGCGAAAACCTGAAACACGGGCAGGCCACGATGGTCTATCCGTCGCAGGGCGAACAGAAAATGGAATTCCGCGTACACAACACAAGCTGGGAAATAGCCGATTTCGACGGGTTGAAACTGATGCGCAGGCCGTCGCCGGCAAAAACCGGAGAAAACATAAATGCGGAACACACCGAGCTCCGAGATGGATTCAGCCGGGCGGCCTCGCTGCAAAAAGCGCGGCACATACAGGCCTCCAGGCGTAACGCGGCAGAGGCCGGCTCGTACGTCGTGATAGACATAGAAACAACCGGCCTCTCCGTCCAAAGCGACGAGATTGTGGAAATAGCGGCCGTAAAAGTCGAGAACGGAGCCCTTGCCAGCGAAATGTCGGCGCTGATCGACGTAACCGCACCTTTATCCGATAAAGCCGCTATACTGACAGGGATTACCACAGAAATGCTCCTTGAAAATGGAATACCGATCAAAGACGCTCTTAACAAATTTATTGAATTTATAGGCAGCGCCGTCCTCGTATGCCACAACGCGCAGTTCGACATTCCGTTTATACAGGCGGCGTGCAGGAAACACGGCGTGCAGCCGCCGCGGAATAAATGCATCGACACGCTGGCGATAGCCAAGCGTAAAGTGCGCGGCGTCCCGGACTACAAGCTCGGCACACTGGCTGAGTACTTCGGGGTCACCCGCGAAGGGGCGCACAGGGCGCTGCAAGACTGCCGGACAACTTACGGGATCTATTTGGAGTTAAAGGAAATCTGACGCCGCGACGAAACGGCATCAGATTCCGTAAGGCTTTGCAAGTGTATTCCCCGCACACGCGGGGGTGATCCCTTCTGCATTATCTCTATCGGCTGTTGCGCTAGGTATTCCCCGCACACGCGGGGGTGATCCCGTCAGGCACGCCAACTCGTCAACGTCTTCGCGGTATTCCCCGCACACGCGGGGGTGATCCCATGTCAAAGCTGGGCGAGGACGGTAAGCCTATGTATTCCCCGCACACGCGGGGGTGATCCCGTCGTGGACGCCCCAGCGCGCAGAGGTCGTGCGTATTCCCCGCACACGCGTGGGTGATCCCTCTTTTACAAGACTGCATCCTCAACGCAGACGGTTTTCGCTGCACTGGCGGGGGTGATGCTGTGGCTTAGCTGGTCGAGTAGTTGGATTTTGTGTATTCGCCGCACACGCGGGGGTGATCCTAAGCGCATCGTTTACGTCCGCAAAGGTGCTGAGTATTCCCCGCACACGCGGGGGCGTGCCTAATCTGATTTGAATAAAATTTTTTGAGCTAAAGTTCAAAGTCTGCTTGTTTTTAATGCAGGTGCCACCAAGATAAAAAATATAGCGGCTTAATTTGATAAAACAGATAAGGCCGCTCCGTCATGCCGCGCTTGGCGCGGCGTCCAGCGACTCAAAGCGCTTTAACGTTTAGGAGTTTAAAGCCGCTTGGCCCCGCGTCAAGCGCGAGGCGGCGAGAAAACCGATATCTATAAAAAGTTAAGCGGTTATACCAGCCGCCGCGACGCCGGACGGGCATGAACTTCGGCGAAGCACGGAACCGTCTAGCGGGATGATCAGAAGCGGCCCGGACGTACATCCGGGCCGCTTGTTTTTTGCTTCGTTTCGCGTTTTACGCCTTAGAGCATATCTGGCAGGTCTTCTTTGTACTGCTTCATCTCGCGCTCGAAGGACGCGAGCTTTTCTTTCGCGCGCGCTATCTGTCCGCGCACCTGCTCGGGGGCCGCGCCTCCGTAGGTGTTGCGGCGCTCCATTGAGCGGCGCGGCGAAAGCAGCGGGAGGAGGTCTTCGCCGACTTCCGGGATGACCGCCTGCCATTCGGCTAGCGTAAGCTTGTGCATCGGGCGGTCGTGCTCTATGCACCAGCGGACGGCGTGGCCGACTTTTTCGTGCGCTTTGCGGAAGGGCACGCCACGCAGTACGAGGTATTCCGCGACGTCGGTCGCGAGGATGAGGCCGTCTGCGAAGCCGCGGTTCGCCTTTTCTTCGTCTACGTCCACGTGGGCGAGCAGCGGCGGCAGGACGGAGAAGATGAGCTTGAGGCAGTCGAGCGTGCGGAAGAGGCCGCGTTTGTCGTCCTGTAGGTCGCGGTTATATGTGAGCGGTATGCCCTTCATCATCGTGAGGAGGTCGACGAGCGCGCCGTTGAGCTGTCCCGCTTTGCCGCGCAACAGCTCTAGCACGTCGGGGTTCTTTTTCTGCGGCATTATGCTGGAGCCAGTGCAGAATGAGTCGGGCAGCTTGACCCAGCCGAATTCGGTCGTGAAGTATATGATGAGGTCTTCGGAGAGGCGGCTTACATGGTCGCCGAAGACGGCGGCGAAGTAGAGTATGTCGAGGAAGTGGTCGCGGTGCGCTACAGTGTCCATGCTGTTTTCGGTGAGTCGGCGGAAGCCCATGTCGCGCATCGTGTATTCGCGGTCGAGCGGCAGCGTGGAGCCCGCAAGCGCGCCGCAGCCGAGCGGCGATTCGTCGACGGCGTCGTAGGCGGCGAGCAGGCGGCGGGCGTCGCGCATGAAGGCCTGCGCGTGCGCCATCCAGAAGTGGCCCATCGAGACGGGCTGCGCCTGCTGGAGATGCGTGTAGCCGGGGACGACTATGTCGGCGTGCTCCCCGGCCTTAGCTAGCAGGACGTTTATCAACGTTTCAAGGCCGTCCCATATCCCGAGCAGCTCTTTGCGCAGGTAGAGGCGGACGGTCGTGTTGACCTGGTCGTTGCGGCTGCGCCCCATGTGAAGGCGCGCGCCTGTCGCGCCGCATTTTTCGATGAGGCGCGATTCGATGTTCATGTGTACGTCTTCGAGTTCGACTTTCGGTTCAAAGGTCCCGTTCTTTATCTCTTCGGCTATTTCGCGCAGGTTTTTCTCTATCGTCGCGGCTTCGTCATGCGCCAGCAGCCCCGTGTGGCCGAGCATACGCACGTGCGCTATGCTGCCGCGTATGTCGGCGAAGGCCATGCGCCAGTCGAGGTCGAGCGACTGCGTGAAGCCGAGAACCGCCGCGTCCATGTCCTGAGAGAAACGTCCCTTCCACATTTTATGTTTGCCCCTTTCGATGAATAAGCCCATATTAAATTTGTATATTCGTCAGCAATTATAGCATTTTCCGGCGGCGCGGCGCCCGCTGGACAAAACGCGGCGGGAGCTTCGCGTTTTCGGAAGCGCCGCAAAGAGGCGCAGCGCTAAATTTCTTCTTCGCCGATGCCGATTCCGCCCTGTTCCGCACCGGGGCCGCGCGCGATTTTTCTTTCGAGGCGCTCTATTCTATGGCGCAGCGAGGCGCGGTCGGCCTCCCAGTTTTTGTCTTTGAATATCCGGTGGCGTTCGAGCCAGCGCAGGGCCTCCTGCGCGTGGGCGAGCGCGCCGGAGGGGTCGCGGAAGCGGTGCTCTTCTATCTTCGCCATCGTTTCGAGCGTGCGCACGGGGCGGCGTTCTGTAGCCAGCGACTCTTTGTAGTAGTCGTATGCGGCGCGGTAGTTTCCCGCCGCGCGTTCGTTTTCCGCGAGGCGCAGCAGCGCGACGTGGCGGTCGCGCGTGAATTCGAGCGCCGCTTCCCACGTCTCGCGCGCCTTGTCGGCGCGGCCCTTCGCGGCCCAGAGGTCTCCGGCGCGCACCATGTCCGCGGCGCAGCCGCAGTCGCCCGAGGCCATGGCGGCGATGCGCCGCTGGAGCACGGCGAGCGATACTATGTCGAGCGTGTTGTGGTAGAAGACGCCGCTCAGAGGCGACGCGTCCGAGTCGCGCAGGAACTGCGTGTACATCCACGGGATTTCACCGCCGGGCACGTCCTCGCCGCTGCGGCGCAGGCCGAGCACGTTCTGCTCCATCGACGAAAGCGAGCACGAGGCGAGCCGCCCGCGGTAAAAGTGGCGCGCGAGCAGGAGCAGATCCATGTGCGGAGCGTAACGCCAGGACGGCACGCTTCGCGCGAGCGTGTAGCGCGTGAGCAGCAGCGGCAGGTCGAAGGCGCGCCCGTTGTAGGTGACGAGGCCGCAGCCGTGCGGCAGTTCGTCCTCGACGGCTTGGAGCCACGCGCGTTCCCACGCGGGGCCTGCGAGAAAGAGCTGGACGACGCGGAGGCAGTCTTCGGCGCATATCCCGAGGCCGATCAGGAAAGCGTAGGTCCCCGTGCCGCCGGAGAGGCCCGTCGTCTCCGTGTCGAGGAATACGGGGCATTCGCTGCCGCCCCAGAGCTTCAGCGCCGCGCCGCTCTCCTGCGGCGGCGTCAGCACATTTTTGCCGTAGGCCGAGCCGTAGCGGAAGCGCCGCTCCATGCGGTAGACTCCGCGCGCTATCCATTCGCCCTCGGGCAGCCCCGTAACGTCGAGCTCCTTCGGCAGGACGGCTTCGCGCGGCGCGGGGCGCGGTTCCGGCGCGCCGCCGGTCTTCTCAAACCGCTCGGAGTCGAATTTACCGCGCGGACGCGGCACCCGGCGCGCCTTCCTTCCGAACTATGTCTATCACGACTATCTCAGGCGGCGCGAGCAGACGCACCGGCGGGCCGACGTAGCCGACGCCGTTGCTTGTGTAGAGCAGGCTGCCTCGCTTGAGTTTTTTCAATCCGCGCGAATGGCCGCGCACTAAGAGGCGCGACGAAAACATCGGGAAAACCTGGCCGCCGTGCGTGTGGCCCGAAAGCTGTAGGTCGAAGAAGCCCTCGGTGCCGATTTCGACGACTGGGCGGTGGCGCAGCAGCAGGATAAATTTATCGTGGAAGCGGCTCTTCGTGTTCACGATGAGCGTCTCGGAGCGCGTCAGCCCCCATTTATCCTCAATGACGTGGTCGTGGTCGTCCACGCCTTCGACTACGATGCCGCCTGCTTCTACGGCTTCGCCGCGCAGCACGCGCATGCCCGACATGCGCATGAATTTCAGAGATTCTTCTATATCGTCATAGAAATCGTGGTTTCCCGTTACGGCGAAAAACCCATACCGCGGCTTTATGCGGCGGAACATCGCCGTCTCGCGCCTGCGCCCTTCGAAACTGCCGTCCGTAACGTCGCCGGTGACGACGACCATGTCAGGCTTCACCTCACGCACGCGGCGCAGGACGCGCGCAAGCAGAAAAGCGCCCGACGACGGGCCGAGGTGCAAATCCGCCAGCTGGACTATTCGGAGCTTCTCGACGCCTGGCGGGAGCTTGTCAGTCTCGATTTTTATGAAGGTAGGGCCGGGATGCAGCGCGCTGTAGACGCCCGCCGCGACGACGCATGCGGCGGCGGCGAAGGAAGCCGCGCCGGCCGCAGCCGTCATTTCGAGTCCGAGGATGCCGGCCATAGCGGTCATAATTATGAATATCGTGAACGACCACATGACGAAGACAAGCCACAGCCCGCCCCCCCAATCGGCGATGAGCCGAAGCCGGGGGCTGCGCGAGAGCAGATTCGTGCGCCGCGCGGCAAAGGACATAGCTGCGGCCGCGGCGCAGGCCGCGATCCAAACCGCGCCGGCCGCGGCGTTGGAACAGTTCTCCGCGAATATCTTCATGTATATGTATATAACCGCGGCTGAGAGCATCGCGGCGCAGAGCCCCCAGAAGGCCCCGCGTTCGGAGAAACGTTTTTCGTAGACTCTGTCCGTCATGCTATATCTGCGCCGAGTACAGGCGGCCGAAGGACTCCAGCACCTTCTGCCACACGGGGCGCTCCTCCCATTCAGATATGGTCAGCTCGCGGCAGCGCTCCATATCGCGCTCAAACTGCTCCGCAAACTCCGACGTTATCTTTCTGTCGTATATGAAAAGCTGGTTCTCAAAATTTATGTCAAGGCTGCGCACGTCCATGTTGCAGGTGCCGACCGAGGCGCAGCAACAGTCCGAAAGCACGGATTTCGTGTGGATGAAGCCGTCTTGATATAGGAAGACGCGGACGCCAGAGCGCAGAAGCGGCTCGATGTTGCTGCGGCTGCCCCAGAATACGAGAAAATGATCCTTCTTCGACGGTATCATCACGCGCACGTCGACGCCGGAAAGCGAGGCCGCTATCATCGCGTTCATCAGCTCCGGCCCCGGCACAAGGTAGGGCGACGTTATCCACGCCCGCTCCCGCGCGCGCGAAATCATACCGTAATAGCCCTTGGCAATGGAATGCCATACGCTGTCGACGCCGCTCGCTACAACCTGCATCGGGATCAAAGGCAGCGAATTGAGGCCATCGTCCGCCCCTTGAAAATCGCGCTCGCATTCGCAGCCCTCGCGCGGCTTTTCGCCCGAGCTTACGCACCAGTCTTCCAGAAAAATTTTATGCAGCTCCGCGACCGCTTCGCCCTCGAGCCGCACAAAGGTGTCGCGCCAAAAGCCGAGCGGCCCCTTGCCTTCGTACTCCTTGCCGAGGTTGAGCCCCCCAGTGAAGCCTACCGCGCCGTCGATTACGACGATTTTGCGGTGATTGCGGAAATTCATCTGGCGGCGGAAGATAGGCAGCGCGACCGGCATGAATGAACGGCAGTCGATTCCGGCATCTTCCAAATCTTTTACGAACGAACGCCTCAAGCTCCAGCTCCCGACCGCGTCGTAGAGCAGCCGCACCTTTACGCCGCGGGCCGCGGCCTCCTTGAGCAGCCCGCCTATGCGCGCGCCGAGTTCGTCGCCGCGCACTATGAAAAATTCCATGTGGATATAGTTTTTCGCCGCAGCAAGAGCCCTTTCAATCGCGGGGAAAGTCTCGTCGCCGTTGATGAGTATCTCGACGCGGTTGCGCATAAGCAGCTCCGCACCGCTGCATGCGTGAAGCATGCGCCCGATGCGGAACTGTTCCTCCACGTCCTTCGGGAAGGGCGTGTCGTCGAAGCCGTATTTTTTCGACGGGCGGAAAAGCCTTCTGTTGCGCAGGCTGCGGAAGTCAGGCCCGATGATGAGATAGAGCACGACTCCGAATACCGGCAGGAAGATGAGCGCGAGCATCCACAGCATCGTGCGGTCGGGATTCTGCCCCTCCATAAATATCACGAAAGCTATGACCGCGGCGTAAATTATAGTTATGTGCCATGCATAATCCTTAAGCGTCAGAAATAAGGCGTCGACGGCGCGCGTAAAGTGGTGCGTTACGAATAACCCGTCTTCTGTGAATACGAAAAACCTGTCGCACCACTCAAATACGGTCGGCATGAAACCGGTGAGGAAAGCGACAAACAGAGCGAGAAGAATCCACCGTCCAATCTTGTGCATGAAGCCGCCGCCTTTCGTTTCGCAGAGTGAGAGCGCGTGCGCGCCCGGCTTTATTATATGCCAAACACGCGCGCCGCGCGACGGAGACGGCGCGCGTATGCGCGTATAATGGAAACATATTTCCGCTTTTCCGCCGCGCAATGATATAATCGTTACCATATCGAAGCAGGGCTTAAACCCGAATGGTTTTGTCGTTCTATTTTTTCGCAGCCCGCATCAGAGGTGAGTTCTTTGTCCGTATATTCAAAAATCACAGCGCTTATATGCGCGGCGCTCGTCGCCGTGCTCGCGCCTTCCGCTTCCTTCGCGGCGCGCTACCCCGCCGGCAGCCCAGAAACGCGCAGCCATTTCATGAGCTGGGGCTTCCCGCACAAGGACGGCGTCGTGCTCGTCTTATGCGGCGGAGGCATGAAAGGGCTCGCACACATCGGCGTCTTCGAGGTGCTCGAACGCGAAAACATCCCAGTCGCCGCCGTCATAGGCACAAGCATGGGCGCGATAATGGGAGGCCTCTACAGCGCCGGCTACACTCCAGCAGAGATGCGCGAGCTGCTCGCGAAGGTCGACCTAATAGAGATAATGTCCGGCCGCGCGGTAATGGAAAACAACAAAGACGCGTTCAACAAGCCTCCGTCGCCGAACGACGCCCTCTTCTCCGTCACGGTCAACAGCGATAAACAGACGCAGGGACGCCTAGCCGCGCTCAACGCGAAAAACCTCTACGCTTTCCTCAGCGAGCTGACCGCCGACGTGACGGTCACGGACTTCGACTACCTAAAATACCCGTTCGCCGCAGTCGCGACGAACCTCTTGAACGGCGACACCGTCGTTCTGCGCAACGGGAACCTCGCCTCCGCGCTGCGCGCCTCCATGTCGATACCGATAGTCTTCGACCCGTGGCCGATGGACGACATGCTGCTCGTCGACGGAGGCCTCAAAGCCAACCTTCCCGTGCTAGAAGCGAAGAAAATATTCCCGGGTCATCCGATAGTCGCAGTCAACCTTTCGCCGGAGGATATAACGAAAAAGGACACCGAGATGCGGACGATGTTCGACGTAGCAGGGCAGACGCTCGATATACTGATGATTCAGCAAATACGCGAGAACGCCGCGGCGGCGGATTTGGTGATCACGCCCGACGTGAAGAAATTCAGCACCTTCGAGGCCGGCGGCTACGACCGTATAATCGACGAAGGCACTAAGGCCGCGGAGGAAAAGATTGACGAGCTCCACAAACTCGTGAATGAGAAGTGCGGCGTATGGGATCACGAGCTTGAGCTGCGCCGCCACCCCAATCCGCCGATGGTCGCGGAAATCCGCTTCGACGGAGTGCCGCAGGGAATAGCGGAAAGGCTTTATAAAAAATACGACGACTGGATAGACGAGCCTCTCGACATGCAGGCCGTCTCAGACGCTGTCTCTGAAATGTCGCAGTTCGACGACGTGCGCTCAGTCGACGGATACACGGAACGCATTACGCGCGGAACTGTAGCCGTCGTCTTCCGCATAGAGCGCCCCGCAAAGTATGAAATAGGCTTCGACGGCTACGCGAGCAACCTCAACGCAAACCGCTGGTTCTCAATCAGCGGCACTGCACGCGACACCTTCATGGACGGAGACACCGCGGCGGCGGAGGTGCGCCTCGGCACTACCTGGGGCGGAATGCTGCGTTATTTCACGCCGGTCAGCGTCAACCTCGACCAGTGGGGTTTGACTCTCGCAGCACGGCGCGAGAAGTACGAACCGTTCGCATCTCACGGCGAGACGGAGCTTGAAAGATATGTGGCGAAGCTCGCGTGGTATAAGACGATAACGGACCGCATGAGAGTCGGCGTAGGCTACGCCGGAGAGATGATAACCTCTTACGCGCCGGACGACGACGGCGAGCACGGCCCATACCTCTCCTTCACATTCAACAACCTGGACGACCCGATACTGCCGACGCGCGGCTTCGAAGTCGCGAGCGACGTCTGGTTCCCGTTCGGGCGCGAAGTCGTCTCAAACACGCGCTTCACAAGCTACATACCGATAATGAAAAACAACAAGGTGATATTCGGCGGCGGTTTCAAGACAGGCGATGGCGACTCGCTCCCGTACGCCGCGATGCTCGGCATACACAACGAGCTTTACAGCCTCGGCCAGCACCCGCTGATAGGCGACCGGGCATACTGGCTGCACCTCGGTATCGAGCGCGTCTTCAGCCGTTCGTGGTGGGGCGGCGTTAATATCGAGTTCTTCGGCAACTACGGCCGCGTGATGGGCGGCATGCATGACGAGCAAAGCCGCTGGGAGGCCGGCGTCGCCTTCTCCGTCCCGACCAACAACTTCAACTCGAAACTGATCTTCGTCTACGACCAGGAAGGCGGTTTCACAGTGGGCTATTCCGTAGGGCTGCCGCGCTTCTGGGACGGCCCGTTGCCATAAGGCGCGCAGCGTAAAAATACGAAAAGCTCCCCGCATGATGGACGGGGAGCTTTTTGTGCTTCCGTTTATGCGCGGCAGCGCTAGATGATGAGCTTGCCGCCTTTGTTCGCCGCAGCGTCGAGCTGGTTGAGGACGTTCGCGCCGGCGACTTCTATCTTCGGCTTCTTCGCGGCTTCTTCGCGAGCGAACTCGCGCAGCTTCTGCTCGTACTCGGCCATCGACTTTTTGATGCCCTCGACGTCACCCTTTATCCACTGGAGGATGCCGTCGGTGATCGTCTTGTACATCTCGTCGCTTGGCTCGTCCTGTATCACTCCGAGCTCCTTGAGCATACGGTATTCTTCCTTTACGGAATCGAGGATGTCTTCCTCGGTGATGAGCCCCTTCTTGTAAAGGACCCTGTAGATTATATTCTGCTTCGTTTTGCTGTTCTCGTCGCTCGCGGAGAGGGATTCGACGCGCTGAAGCAGCATCGAGATTATCTCCTCAAGGCTTATCTGCATTGGTGCCGGCATTGTTACTCCTCCCGAACATAAATTTTCAGGCTACATTTTATCACAGCTTGCGCCGCGCAAAAGATACGCGCGGCAAAAATGTCCGTTTGTGCTAAAATCACGCTTGTGCGCGCCGATCTAAGATGCGCGCAGAAAAATTAAAAATCTTAATGGGAGATTCGCGCTATGGAAAATTCCGGGCATCCGGCGGACGGGCTTAAGTGGAAACATTTATATAAGAGAGCCGAGGTTATATTCTTCTCCGAGTGGCGCACATTCGTCACGTCGCTGATTGCCATAACAGTTTATTCGGTGGGCGTCGCCGCCTTCACTCTGCCCTACCGTTTCGCCGACCAGGGGGTCACGGGCGTCTCCGTGCTCGTGAAGTACGCCTTCGGGATAAACCCCGCCTACACGCTGCTCGCGCTCAACGTCATGATGCTTGCGTGGGGCGCGCGGACGCTGAACCGGCGCTTTCTTATCTGGACGGTGTTCAACGCCTTCTTCCTTTCGTTCGCGCTCGACTTCATGCAGACGATTCAGTTCCCGATTATTGAGGACAGGTTCCTCGTCGCTGTCGTAGGCAGCGCGATAAAGGGCTTCGGCGCG
>URAG01000063.1 GCA_900545755.1 uncultured Cloacibacillus sp.
CGAACGCGCCCGCCAGATTGACTGGCTGGTCTCCGCGTATCGCGACGTAGGCCGCCTCCGGCGCTGTGCGGTTTGCAAAAGAATTCTGCTTTCCGGTAGGCATC
Source organism: uncultured Cloacibacillus sp. (assembly GCA_900545755.1). Lineage (GTDB taxonomy): Bacteria > Synergistota > Synergistia > Synergistales > Synergistaceae > Caccocola. The sequence goes on from URAG01000063.1 coordinate 105, forward strand.
GAAAGGCAGAAAGCCCTAACGAAATTCAGAGCGGCGCGCACGGCCTCTTCCGCGCCGAGGTGCGCGGCCAGCTCGTGGAGGCCGACCGTCGCGTAGCGGTACATCGTGCAGGAGTTGAATTCGGTAGTGTCCAGATGTGCCGCTCCCGCGTTGTCCTCCGGCGCGAGGTCGTCCATTGCTGTGAAATAGTCGAATTCGTTGCGCGCCTCGTGGGTCGATATCGCGTGCGCGACCTGCGCGGCTGCGTCGTAATTCAGCGACGGGTCGCTCGCCACCATGCGGCCGAAAAGGGCGATATCGACAGAGGGGCTGTCCTTCAGCGCCTGTTTGTAGGCGTTTTTGTCTTTCTCCCCTGCGGCGGCGAGTTCGGCTAAAGCCGAGGCCTGCGCCGCGCTCATGAAAAGAAGCGCGTCCGTGCCTGAGTCGTCTTTGGTGAGTTTCACTCCGGCATTTTTAAGGGCTTCGGCCGCGAGTTTTTCCGGCTTGTCCGCGTCGGGCCTGAGGCCCGTTATGTGTTCTTTCACAAGCTCCACCACACGTTTGGTCCGGACGCCGACCTCGTCTTTGGGGAACAGGTCGCGGAACATCAGTCTGACCGCTCTTTTCCACGCCTGGCTCGAGACCCTGGCTCTCGTGACGCCGCCGTAGCGCGCGGTCTTCGGGCTGCCTGTGTCGTCGCGGTTGACGCAGCTCGGCGGAACCGTCTGAAGGATATGGATGTCGAGATAAATACGCTTTTTACTGTCCATTGTCGTTTGCCGCCTCTGTTTCTTCTTGCTCAGACCTGCGCGCGAAACGGTAAAACTCGCGTCCCCATGCGAGGCGCACACGCGCCGCCTGTTCCGGTTTCGGCGACTGGTAGACGAACAGCTCTCCGGCGAGCCTGGGGTAGTCGAGCGGTATTCCCTCCGCCCTCAGCATATTGACCAGCCCTCTGAGATGATGCTCCAATTCTTCCATTCCGGACGAGGTCGCCGTCTCGTTGAAACGGCGGAGCACCCTGTCCATGTCGCCCTCGCCGCGGACCATCTGCGCTGCGGCGCGGCCCATGCCGATGCCTTCCGCGTTCATAGGCTCGTGCGCCGGGTCGCGTCCCTGCTGGTGGAGAGCGTAGAGCGTAAGCGCAATATACACGGCCCATTCGGCGCGGCTAGGGTCTTTGCCGGTTCCGGCTATCTTCTCCGGCATGCCGTCGAATATCGTCCCCCAGAGGCTGGGCAGATCGCCGGGGGCCCTGCCCGCGCCGCGCCTTAAATTCGCTAGGGCCGCGCGCCGCGCTCCGTCGCCCAGACGGCGCAGGCCGTCCAGCTTGCGCCGGACGAAGGCTTCCACGTCGCGCCCATGTACTGCTGCGCTATTCATTGTTCAGCATCCCTCCCGTTCATAAATTTTATTTAAGCTGGATATGAAACGATTGAAGGCCTCGGGCGCAGAGTAGCGTCGTTGCTCTCCGTCTTTTGTCGTCAGCGTCCTGCCGATGAACGCTGCTTCGCCGGCCTGCGCCATATACTCTTTCCCGAGCGTTACGGCGATCGCCTTGACCTTTGAGCGCCAGGCGTTTCTGCATTCGTCCTGCGCCTTCGGCCCCTGTCCCGGGTTGAGACTGCGCAGCCATTCCCGGAAAGGCACGTCGAGCCTGTAATAGAATTGCTCCTTCGCGCGGTTCGCGGCTGAGCCGCCGCCGGAAGCCTTTTGCAGATCGTCCGCCAAATCGCCGACGGCTCGTGCAACTTGGCCGCAAAGCTTTATTTCTGTTTGCGCTAAATCCTGCCATAAATCCCCCGCCTTGGTCAGAAGCCCGGCGTTGAACTCCAGAGAGTCCGAGAACTCGTCGGTTATGAAAAAGTCCTTGTCTCCGTATTGTACGCCGGTGATACGCAGGCGGAGCAGGCTGTCATCGGGCAGGAGACAGCTGTCTTTCAGAATAGAGACCCACTCGACTACGCCGGGACGTTTTTTACCTTCATCATGAGCAGCGAAAGCTGCGAAGTCGCGCCACATCTGGCGGCTTTTGTCATGCCTTTTCGGCTGGTATCCGGTGATGTTTCCACTTTTGTCAGTAATAGTTCTCCATACCGTCATCTGCTCCGTAAGGGCGTTTTCCCTGGGGAAAAAATCTCCTCCGAGCAAAGTGTACCCCGTGACTGCGCCGCCCTCGCGCTTCAGCAGCAGCCTGCGGGATTGGAGCGTGAGCAGCTCCGGCTGATTGTCGGGAAGCGGTATCTCCGTGCGCTCGCCGGCCTTCGGCTTTTTGCGCTCCCATACTGGGCAGCTCTCTTCCCAGCAGGACTGCCCGTCATTCAGGAAGACGAGGTTGAGCATAAGCGTTTCAAATAGGTTCTCCCCGACTGCGCAAACCGCCCCAATTTTGCCGAGCCATCCGGCCCCTGGCGACGGCAGCCCCTTTTGCTTGGGCTTAGCCGAGGTGTCGTCGTAGCCGTTGACATATAGCAACCAACGAGCCGCCTCGGCGTAAGAAAGCGCGGCCTTTTCCTCTCCGGCGCACGGCGGAAAGAGCCGCGTCTTGTTGCCGCTCTCCGACAGCGCGCCGTTGAGCTTGGCCGCAGTATAGTCCGTGCCCGTTATCCCGGGAACCTGAAAAAACGGATGCTCTGTGTCGAAGAGCCAGAACCTGTCACGCCATTCTTCAAGATAACCTCTTATCGGGATTTCAGGGAAAGAGCCGGCGTCCCATAGCGCGCCCCATCTGCGCAGCGCTTCGTCGTGATTGTCTATTTCAAAGTCTTCGCCGTTTTCGTCACATCTGGAAAACACCGTGTGCAGCACGGCGAGCAGGAGACGCAGCACCGCCGTGTCCTGCGTGGGCAGCTCGCCCGCGAGGTCGCGGATTTTGTGCGCCTTGAGCAGGACCTCCGTGAGGGAAAGCTCCTTCTGCGTAAAATCCGGCAGCATGATCCTTATCCACGGCTCGTCCAGCAGATTAAATTCCCGTTCCATCGCCATCATCACCAACCTTCATAATAGTCAGCCCATCTTCGCGGGAATAGGAAAGCGTATAGCCGCACAAGGACGCGCGCAGTTTTTCGTCCAGCGGCAGCACAAGCTCGCCGCGCAGTAACCCGGAACGCTGCCACTCAGGCAGGAGCCGTCTGTTTGTATCCTCTAACATTGTAACGGCGTTCTTATCTCCGCCGCCACTACCGCCGAAGTGGTACAGCTCGTGCGGCAATGATATTCTCTGCCGTGCTATCATCCGGCATTCTTCATCGGACGGAGCGCGGCCTCCTGGGATTTTCAGGCCCCCGTGCTGCCACGGCATAAAAGAGAAGTCTCCGTCCACGTCTCTTACCATGAGCAGCACTTCGACGGAAGGCTTCCCGTCGCGCACCGCAGCTGCGGCTATGACATCGTCGTAGCCGAGCTCGTCGTTAAGCCAGCCGTGGATAGTGGCGTTTCTCCCGTTGCCCTGCGGCGGAGGGACTCTGAAAGTTTCGGCTTTACGCTCTTTCTTTTTGATATTGTCAATGTACGCCTTCCACTCGTGCGCGAGCTCGTCCGTCTCGAAATCCACATCCGACATATCCATATATGTTTTCTGTACCAAAGGCGATATGTCGTCCGGCAGCGTGACGCTTGAAGGCAGAAGCGCCGCCGTCCTCAGCAGGAGATAGCCTCCGTAGACGGCAATGCTGCCCTGGTCCATCTCGTTTTCTCCGGCGCCGAGTACCCAGCATTCCGCCTCTTCCAGCCCGGCGGGCCGCCTGCGGCTGTGGCGGTGCAGCCTCCCTATGCGCTGGAGCAGTAAATCCATCGGGCACAGGTCGCTGACGAGAATGTCGAAATCTATATCCAGGGACTGCTCGAGCACCTGCGTCCCGACGACGATCAGCCCGTCGCGTTCGGCTTCCGTTCCTCGTTTGCCGAGCCTTTTGGTGAGACGCGTTTCGCATTCTATTCTGTCGGCGGCAGTAAAATGCGAATGCGTCAGGACAACCTCCTTACCGGGAAGTCTCTCCCTGACTGCCTGTGCCGTCCGCTGCGCCCGCTTCACGGTATTGACTATTATGCCGGCGCATCCGCCGCGCGCGAGGGCCGCGCCGAGCTCATCTATCCACTCGTCCTCGTTTTTGCGGACGATGCGCACGGCGCGGCTTTTCCCTTCGCATTCGACGGCGCGCTGGCGCACCTCGCCGCCGTCCGTCCACGTCAGAAGCGGGTAGGCTTCGCTCTGACGCCATTCTTCGTCCGGCGTGCTCTCGCTCTTCCTGCGTTTTTTATTCAGATACGCATCGATAAACTCGGCCCGGCGCTTTGACGGCAGAGTCGCGGAAAGCAGAATGACCGGGACATGGTAGGCTCCGAGCCAGTTCAGCGCTCTGTCGAGATATCTGCTCATGTATGCGTCGTATGCGTGACATTCGTCAATGACTGCCACCTTGCCTGCCAGCCCGAGATGGCGCAGCATGACGTGCTTCTGCTTCAGCGCCGCCATAAGCAGCTGGTCCACCGTGCCTATGACGAAGTCGGCGAGCAGCGCCTGCTTGCGCCCTTCAAACCATGGATGCGCCGATACGCCGACCTTGTCCTCCTCCGTCCTTGCGCGTCCATGGAAAAGAGCGCGGTAATCGTCGTTAAGCTCAGCCATGCCGTGGGCGAGGCGTACGCCCAGCGAAGCGCCCTCAGACTGTCCCTCGGCCCACGCGAGCAGCCTGCCGAAAATTCCGTTTGCGGTAGCCTGCGTCGGAAGCCCGAAGAAAAGGCCGCCGCATCCCGTCTTGCTCGCCAGGATTTCTGCCGCGCCGAGGGCCGCTTCCGTCTTGCCGGCGCCCATCTGGGCTTCAAGAATAAATATGCCGGGGATGACGGCCTCTTCCGCCGCCTCCGTCACGGCACTCTGCACGGCGTTGGGGCTGAAAGAAAACCGCTCTGCGAATTCTTCGCCGTCCATACCAAAACAACACGGAGACCAGGGGGCGGGCAGATTGAGTCTCTCCCATGCACGCTCCACCCTGTCGGGGTAGCTCAGCGCATCCATCCCTTCATCGCAGTCTATCAGCGGGAAATAAAACGTATTGCTCGCTATCCAGTCCGCCATTATTAAAAGCCCGGTAAGCGGTACCTGCGACGTTACGTCGATTGCCGGAAGATCGCCGGCTCCGCCGCAGCCGGCCGTGTCAAGGGCCAGCTCGAAGCAGCGCCGCCACGCATCTTCCCATATAGCCCGTTCCTCTTCGCCCTCTAGATAACCGTAATAGTTTGCCGCACGTTTTCTCATTTGGTTTTTCAGTTCGCTAGCGCTTTTCTGCGGCTTGCCGTGATGCGCGCCGACCACCGCCGCGATTCCTGGCGGGCAGCCGAGGTGCAGCAAAATAGCCTCCCTCGCGAGGGCGTGAGGCGAATCGCGTCCGTCTTTGAAACGGCCCGGTTCAAGAATCTCCGTGATTTTGGCGCATATATCTCTTCTGCGCTCCGGCATCTGCGACAAAATCTTAGCCTGAAAAAGCGGGGTCAGCTTTCCGATGTCATGAGTCATAGCTATAAAAACACACAGCCGCGTTATCTCCGCAGGGTCGGCGCACACGGCGCGCGACGCCGAGGAAGAAAGCCAATGGAGGACGAGACACTCCATAATTCCAGCCGTATCGAGAAGATGCGCCCGAACCGGAAGCCAACGCCCGCCGTCCCCCGATTTTGCCGCAAACCTGCACGAAGCGTCGCCGCAGCCTGCTACGTACTTCATAACCTCCACCGCCTTTCCGCCGGTCAATATTGCGTGCAAAACTATAAAACGACTTGCTTTATTGGAAAATTCTTAAACTATGTTCAATATATACAACTAAATAGCTGTTAAGTCAACGTGTAAAACATTGAGTAAAACTTTGCAGCGAAGGAAAGACTTAATCCGGCGGCGTGCGCCTTCATGGCGGCCGCAGGCGCATACTGCAATGCGGAACCGTCTTGCTTGAGCCGGCAGGCCCGTCGACTGGCCTGCCGGCAAAGGCGGACAAAAAATTCCCGGGAAGCTCCTTTAGGAGCCGCCCGGGAAAGCGTTACGCTCGGCGCTATTCGAGCTCGTCATGAGCCGCCGGAAATATGCCCTTATAGGCTGATTATGCCGTCACGGAAATGTTTGTCCAAGATATCCGTGGCATCAGGCAGGCTGAAGCGGCACTTCTCCGCCGCTATTTCTTTTCGTCCAGCAGGGCGCCGAACTTCGCCATAATCTCAGAAATCTTTATCTGCTGCGGGCAGACCCTCTCACAGCTGCGGCAGCCGACGCAAGCCGATGGCTTTTTGTCTTCCGCTAGAGAAGAGAGCGCCATTGGGGCGATGAAGCCGCCGCCGGTGAAGACGTGTTCGTTGTAAAGCTCAAGCAGCCAAGGTATGTTAAGCCCCTGCGGGCAGTGCGAGACGCAGTAGCGGCAGGCCGTGCATGGGACGGTGTCTGCGCTTGCCGCCATAAGCCCTTCCGCAGCTTCGGAGAGCCGCGCCAGCTCCACGCCGCTGAGGGGATCTTCCTTTTCAAAGATACGGAGATTCTCTTTCATCTGCTCGAGGCTCGACGCGCCGGAAAGTATAACTGTAACGCCAGGTATGCCCTGAAGGAACCTGTACGCCCATTCTACGGCCGTCCTGCCGCTCAGCAGCGCGGCCTCTCTCTCGGGAAGATTCGCGAGCTTGCCTCCGCGCAGCGGCTCCATCACCCACATGGGCAGGCCGCGCCGGTTCAGCATCTCTGCTTTCTCCTTAGCTTTTTGGAAAGTCCAGTCAACATAATTGAGCTGTATCTGGCAGAACTCCATATCCTTGCCGTAAGCGTCGAGGAATCGCTCCATCACCTCGAGCGAGCCGTGCGACGAGAAGCCGAGGTGCCTTATACGCCCGTTCCTCTTCTGCTCCATCAGGTACTTGTATATGCCGAATTTTTCGTCGAGATAGCCGTCGACGTTCATTTCGCAGACGTTGTGGAATAAATAGAAATCGAAATGTTCCACGCCGCACTTCTTTAGCTGCGTTTCAAATATCTCTTCGACCTTGTCCATGTTAGCAAGGTCGTAGCCCGGGAACTTGTCCGCGAGGTAAAACTTTTCGCGCGGATGCCTCGCGAGCGCGTGCCCGAGCACTACCTCTGAATTTCCCCCGTGGTAGCCCCACGCCGTGTCGTAATAGTTCACGCCATGCGCCATAGCGAAGTCCACCATCTCGAAGGCCGCCGCTTCGTCTATCTGCGAATCGTTACCGCCGATGACCGGCAGCCTCATCGCCCCCATCGCCAGATTCGACAGCTTGATATCCTGAAATTTTTTATAAATCATCTTTACCCCTCCGATATAAAGAATTTTCCATGACCGCACAGCGTAATTATATCCGAACGGCTAAATCGGAGACAGGGCTTTTGACTCCGAGCGGGGCTTGGAACGGCGTAACGTGAACGGAAATACGCTTAATTTAGTGTGCTTAACTATGGATTCTTATATGTATTAAAAACATGACTGAATTTATATTATAATAATAGTACGATATTGATTGGATGAAAGAGGTGTATTTAGGTGCTTCAAATTTCGCTCACCGACCTTAAAGCTAATGCGGGCAAGTATGTCGCTATGGTTGACGAACAGGACGTTTTTATTACAAAAAACGGGAAGCTGGTCGCAAAGCTGGTAGCCCCGACGCGCAATAAGGTTGAGATTGCCAAATCCCTCTTTGGGATTTTACCGCAAGGCTCAGACCCTGACGAGGCTAAGAAGAAGCGCTTTGAGGCATGATCGTAGCGTTTGATACGAATATCATCCTTGACGTGCTCATCGATGGACGCCCCGGATGTAAGGACGCCAGAGAATTGATGCTGGCGGTCGCCCGTGATGAAATTGAAGGGCTCGTCACAACCAACAGCATTACAGATATATACTACATCGCAAAGAAGAAGATAGGCGATTCTAAGACGCGGGAGGCTCTGTATGATATCCTGACATTGTTTAAGATCGCCGACGTTAGGAAATATGATTGCATGAAAGCGCTTGGGTCGCCTGTTAAGGATTTCGAGGATGCGTTGCTCTCTGTGTGCGCAGAGCGTGAAGGGGCGGATTATATCGCGTCGCGCGACGTGGAATTTATCCATTCTCCGGGCGGCGTGCCGGTGAAGGAACCGCGAGAGATACTCGGGCTCAACGGCCGTTGAGCCCGCGGCATGCGGCATATATATAGGGGAACGGGTCAAATGATTAACATCCTGTGCTTCGGAGATTCAAACACGAACGGCACGAACCCGGCGGGCGGACGCTGGCCCCGCGATAAACGCTGGACGGGGATTCTTCAGCGGCTTCTGGGCGAGGACTATTACGTCATCGAAGAGGGCTGCGGCGGGCGCACCACCGTTTTTGAAGACTATCTCGAGCCGGACAAGAACGGGCGCGCTCACCTGCGCGTCGCGCTGCGCAGCCATCGCCCGCTGGATCTGGTCGTCATCATGCTCGGCACAAACGACATGAAGCGGCGCTTCAACCTCCTGCCGGCGGATATAGCCTGCGGGGCCGCAGAACTGGGTAAACTCGTCGAGTCCTTCGACTACGGCGCGGGATTTCCGCCCCCCAAAGTGCTGCTGGTCAGCCCGATTCATTTGGGCGAAGGTATAGAGAACAGCTGTTTTACCGGCTTCGCTCCTGACTCAGTCGACGTATCCAAAGCTCTTGCCTCTTATTACGAAGCGCAGGCCGCGGCGCACGGCTGGCTCTACTTCGACGCTGCGACAGTGGCTGGACCGAGCAAAAAAGACATGCTGCACATGGAAGCGGAAGACCATCTGGCGTTGGCCCGGGCCCTTGCCTGCATCATAAAGGAAAAATTATAAAGAAGTGCGCGGTTGACGGCGCGCCGGACAGTTTGACGCGTTTGCCGAAAGTTTATCGCTTCCGGTCACGCGCGCCTGTGAAATAAAAAACGGCGGAAACAAAGCATCTCACCATGTTTCCGCCGTTTTTCCAATTTTCATTTATGGAGCCGGCGAGGGGATTTTTTTGAATTGGCTACATTATTTTCGTGAGACCAATCTTTCGCGCGGGTAAAATCCCTATTATACGTTCTTCATACGGCCAGATTGTGGTGCAACACTATGTTGGTGGAGTAGCTATTAATCATGGCGGCAGACTCATACACTTACAATCCGCAATTTCCCTGTGCTTCCCCATCTCTATTCACATGTTTCTGCTACTACAGCCAATGATATCTGTAGCGGTTACAAATATGGATGTTTATGAAGAGCGCTTTAGATTGCTCAAAGGACATCAAATAACCCTTATCTTGTTTATAAGCGAGTGAAACACCTTCTTAGTGATAGCTATAAAATCTGTCTGATACCGCGGCGCTAGATCTTTAAGGTACACGATGGATAAATCACCATGATATCCATCGACATGGAGCAACGGGAAGTAATTAAGTCCTGATAAGGCAGTTTTCCTATAAGCAGCATAATCATCTATAATCAGTTGCTGAACAACACATGCCCACGGATTATCCTGACAAAGTTTTATTGACATATTGATATCGTTTGTTTCAAATGCTACATCTAACTGACATCCATTTTTTTCAGCAATGGCATCAATCATACGCCTTAATCTGCTGGGAGGAGGCGTCAATACCAATGGTACACTTTTAAAGTCCATAATATTGACTCCTTGTTTTAACTTTTCAATAGATCTAGTTATCTGTTCTTCTTCGAATACATTTTTTAGAGCTTCATCCCCTATGACAAAAAACAGTTTCTCCGTAAATAACAATTCTGCTGTTAAGCGGTCTGATTTCATCTTATCGGTACCAAAGAAAAGATCAAGTTCCCCGTTTAAAGTCATGGTTTCAAGATTGTCGCTCAGACCGCTGACAACCTCTACATCAACATTTCTATAAATCTTTCTAAATGCAGGTAATAACAAAGGGACAATCATTGGGGAATGTGATGATGGCATTCCTACACGCAACTTACCCTTACGATTTATGTTCGCGTCACTTATCTGAAAGATCAGCTTATCTTCAGCAGCCTTTAGCTGCTTCAATCCATGGAATAAAATTTCGCCTTCTGTTGTTAAAAGCAATTTTGGTTTTCTATAAAACAATTTTACATTAAGCTGCTTCTCTAAACGGATAATATGCTGGCTCACGGATTGATGAGACACAAATTTTTCATTGGCAACCTTGTTCATGTTAAGGCATTGAGCAACAGCTAAAAAATATTCATACTGTATATTCGTATTGACCACCCCGTAACATGAAAGCATACGCCGTAATATTCTGATGCCAGCAAGCTATTATAGTGATATAGGCTGCCAATATGCAAGTATTTACTTGCACCATCGCCATGTTTCATTGATAGACTATATATACTTTTCTATGTACACTAATAATATAGTTAATAAAGCCAACCGTTATAAGGGCAACAAATATAAAATTTTAATGTTTCAAGCGAATCTTGTGTTATGAAGAGAGGTAGATTCGGTCGCTAAGTTATGTTATTGCTGTAATGTTAGTACGATAAAAGGCGCATATAGCAAATTAATCTGTATGCACTTTCTATAAAATGAGTAGTACTTAAAAAATAATAGGGAGATAAGTGAATGTCAAATTCGGACTATAAGTTTCATGAAAGCAAAAACATCACAATTGAGGCAGCTTTGCGCTTCGAGAAGGCGCTCTTCACAGCAGCTGGTATGAACGAAAAAGATGCTGACTGTGTTGCACGTACGCTTGTTGAAGCAGACGCGCGGGGGGTCTATTCACATGGTATCCAGCGCAATTCCATTTACCTGAAGAGGTTTGAGATGGGCGGCAATGATCCCAAAGCAAAACCCGAAACGATAAAACAGTTTGGGGCGACTGCGCTTGTGGACGGCAACAATGCAATGGGAATGGTTGTCGGCGAATATGCGATGGGCCTTGCAATAGATATTGCCAAGAAATATGGGACCGCCGCAGTCTCTGTCACAGGCAGCAACCACTTCGGCACATGCGCACATTTCCTCCAAATGGCAGTTGATGCCGGAATGATAGCTTTCGTATGGACGATCAACTGCGTAAACATCATGGCGCCTTGGGGAGGCACGGAACGTCAGCTTGGGAATAACCCCTTTGGCATAGGCGCACCTTGCGGCAAATAGAGCGACATTATTCTTGATATGGCAACAAGCGTAGTCGCCCGCGGCAAAATCGTCATGGCACGTAAAACACATGCAGAAATTCCGGAAGATTGGGCTCTGGATCCTGAGGGCAAGCCAACGACAGATCCGGAAAAGGCTTACTGGGGAACAGTACAACCTTTTGGCAAATACAAAGGTTATGGGCTGACGTTTATGAACGCCATTGTCTCAGCAATCATGAACAACTCAAGTTTCGGAGAGGATATCATCGATCTCTATGAAGAACCAGAAAAAATTCAGAACTCTGGACACCTTTTCCAAGTTATAGATATCAACGCGATCGATGACCTTAATGCTTTCAAGGAGCGTATGGACGCCGCTGTTGACTATCTCAAAAATGGGAAAAAAGCGACTGGGGTAAAAGAAATATTTGTACCTGGTGAAATTGAGGCAGACAACAAAAAGAAGGCCGAAGCCGAGGGAATTGTTTATCCCATAGAAGTTCTTCAGGAAAATAATGCTTTAGCAAAGAAATATGGTCTGAGCGATAGCGTGATGCTTTAAAACAACTTACAAGGAGGAAAAAAGTAATGAAGTCAAAGTTAACCATTAACGGGATGCCTGCATGGCTCTTTGTAGCGATCTTTATCTCAGTAACATTAGGTGTATACTCTGGGCAGATCCCCAATAACATGGGGGGTGCCTTCGCAGTCTGCCTTGTATTCGGCGTTGCTCTTATGTGGCTGGGTGATCGCTGCCCTGTGTTGAATGACTATGGACTAGGTACTATTCTCTGTGTTCTTGTTCCGTCAATTTTAGTTTACATCGGTGTCATTCCTCCAAAGATTGCCGAAATATCTAAGAATTTCTTTAGTGGTTATGATTTCACATCTTTCTTAGTTCCGGGGCTCTTGGTCGGCAGCATTCTTGCCATGGATCGTAAGACATTGATAAATGCAGGTGTTAGGTTTATTGTCCCGATGGTGCTTACTATAATGATTGCGACAGTTCTGTCGGGACTGTTGGGTAGCGTTATGGGTTACGGTTTTGTAGAGACAATGCTTAACATCGCAGGACCGATCCTTGGCTCTGGTGTCAGCGCATCTGCAGTTCCGCTCTCTGAGATCTACTCACAGTATGGTGGCGGAGATCCCAATGAAATTCTAACAATGCTGACGTCCTCGATAATGGTTGCTAATGTCTGCACAATATTGATCGCCTGCGTACTTTCTGCAATAGGAAAGAAAAATCCGAACTTTATAATAAGGGGCTTTGCCGGTACAGACGGTAAACTGCTTAGAAATGATAAAGATACAGTAAAGATCACTGAAGAACAAAAGGAAAAGGCTGTGCGTGATAAGAACAGCAGCACATTCCTCGAACTGCAGGTAGGTTTTCTGCTTACATGTGGCATCTTCATCATCAGTCGCGTTCTCGCTAAGGCTATTCCTCTTGGACTCCACTTCTATCTCTATATGATAGTCATAGCTGTCATCCTGAAGGTTGCGAATTTGCTGCCTGAAGAGGTCAACCTCTCGGCCGGTGCATGGACAAGTTTTATGGCAAAAGTAATGACACCGTGCACACTCGCGGCAATTTCGCTTGGAGTTTTGAAGCTCAATGCCGTTATTGAGCTTTTCAGCGATCCTTCCTATCTAATTCTCTGCATACTCTGCGTAGTTATTACGACAATAGTTGCAGGTGTCCTATGCTATCTTTTCGGTTTCTTCTTCGCAGAGGGTGCTATTATGGCAGGACTTGGACTTGCTGACATGGGCGGTACAGGAGATGTTGCTGTTCTCTCAGCCGCAAATAGAATGGAACTTCTCCCATTCCTGACGATCTGCTCACGTATTGGTGGCGCGATCAATATGGCATGGCTGACTTTCTTGGCAGCACATTTTCTTTAAACGAAGCGATGAGCACTAGATACATCGCCGGTATATCCTACGCTATCGGCGATGTATCATATGATGATATTGTGAGAGTTAACGTAATAATTTAAGTCTTTAGAATAGCAAGGTGATTTGATGTATCGTAATAAAAATGACTATGCCGTCAATGTTATCCCTGAGATGAAAGGCGGAAAAGGTGAGTTTATAACAGAGGAGT
>URAG01000064.1 GCA_900545755.1 uncultured Cloacibacillus sp.
AGCCATTTCGAACCATGACTGTGTAGTGTCAACTTGGAGGGCTTTTACTATGTCCAAGTTATGGGGCGCTGTTCAATGGACGGGGCGGCTTCTTTATTGCAGAGCCTTGCTGTGACTAGCCACAGCGTCTTTCGTCTATTCCGTAATAATCTCCCGGAACCTTCTGTGCTGCCAGAGCCACTGGCCGGGGTTGGCGCGGATCATTTTTTCGTAGACTTTGTTCATTTCGACGGTCTGGTATTTTATGGCGTCGTCGCGGCTCAGCTCTTTTGGAGCGGGGGGGAGCGGCGGGCCCATTTTTATCGCGAATTTGAACGGCTCCAGGCGGCGCAGCGCGAAGGGGATCATCGGCGCGCCGGTGAGGACGGAGAAGGCGGCGGGGCCGGTCGCCGTGCCGGTCTCGTGCCCGAAGAAAGGCGCTTTGAAACCGTCGTCGCCGTGCTGGTCGGCGAGCGCGCCGAAGCAACCGTTTTTGCGCAACATGGATATGACGCGCATCATCGGCGCTTTTTTATCTATCGTCTTGAGGCCAGAGGCCGCGCGCAGCGTCGCTATGAGCTCGCGCTGGAACGGGCTGTCGGAGTTGCGCACTACGCCGCAGAAGGGCCAGCGGCGTGAGAACCACGCGGGCGATAGCTCCCAGTTGCCGAGGTGCGCGGAGAATATTACGACGCCTTTGCCGCGTGCGAAGGCGTTTTCGACGTGCTCCGTGCCTTCGACGCTGACGGCCATGCGGTCGATGAGCGTCGGGTCGTGCTGCCACGCGAGCAGTTCTACGCCGGTCCATATCATGTTCTCGTAGGATTCTGCAAGTATTTTCTCGCGCTCGGCGCGGCTTTTTTCAGGAAAGCAGAGCATTATGTTGCGGCGCGCGACGTCTTTGCGGACGCCGAGGAGTTTTACAAGCGCAATCAGCGGCAGCGCGAGAGCCTTGGCCCGCCAGCCGGGGCGTATGCTCCGCGCGAAGGCCATGAAGGCGCGTACCTGCATATCGGTCATTTTTTTGCTTGTTTCTTCTTCCAAATAATTCCAACCCTTCATATAACCCGTAATTGACAGGGTATATATAACGAAATCCAAATATTATTTTAATGCCATCTCAAGGGTTATAAAAGGCGGATTTTATAAAATGCAGATTTTCTTTTCTATAACAGATAATATAAACGCGCCCATATGCCGCAGGGTATACGGACGCGTTTCTCTTCTACATAGGTTTCGATCGGTTAAGTCAAACGGCGCGACGCTGCTTTACCGATTTCCATAATGTTGAAGCAATGATGGCAAATGCAAGCAATATTATTATGAGCGCTATCGGACGTTCAAGAAATATCGCCCAGCTTCCTCCGCCTAGTTTCAGAGCACGCCTGAATTCACCCTCGAACATACTGCCGAGCACGAGCCCGAGCACGACAGGCGCAGAGGGGAAATCCGCCTTAGAAAGGATATAACCCGCCACGCCGAAGCACAGAGTGAGTATGACGTCGAAGAAATTTTGCCGTATCGCGTATGAGCCGACTAGCGAAAGGACGGCCAAGATGGCGTTAAGATAGTTGACTGGGACATTAAGCGTTTTGACAAAAATTTTTATCCCGAAAATCTGGAGCAGCACCATGTACATAGTTGCGATGAACACGGCAGTAAAAATACCTCCGACGAAAGCCGGCGAATCAGTGAAAAGCATCGGCCCAGGCTGAATGCCGTGAATCATCAATCCGCCAAGAAGTACTGCGGTAACGCTGTCGCCAGGTATCCCGAGCGTCAGCATCGGTATAAGCGCCCCGCCGCAGACGCCGTTGTTCGAAGCCTCGGAAGCGATTATCCCATCGACATTGCCTTTTCCAAACGTTTCAGGTTCTTTTGAAAAGCGCTTAGCCTGGTCGTAAGCCAAAAAAGCCGCGATATTGCCGCCAGTCGCCGGTATAATCCCGATGAGCGTGCCAATAAGGCTTGACCGTATGATGTTGATTTTATGCGCCCACTGTTCCCGAAAAGGAGGAACGATGTTGCTTATCGTGAGCTCTTTAGAACTCACTTTTTCATTATCTTTGTCAAGACAGCTTTTCAAAATCTGCGGTATAGAGTAAAGGCCAATAAGAGCCGACACAACGCTTACGCCGCCCATGAGGTTTATGCTTCCAAACGTAAATCTTAAATCCCCCCAGATTGGATCTACGCCTACAAACGATATTGAAACGCCGATCAACCCGGCGATGATGCCTTTGATGATGGAATCGCCAGAAACCGCTGCAATTATGGAAAGGCCGAAGAACGCTAGAGCAGCATATTCAGGGGCACCGAAGCCGGTGCACATCTTTGCAAGCAGCGGAGCGACAGATACAAGCAGCATCCAGCTTATAATGCTGCCCCAGCCGGACGAAAACGCAGCCCAGCCAAGCGCTCTAGCGGCTTTCCCCTGTGCCGCCATAGGGTGACCGTCGATAGAAGTGACCACTGACGACGGCGTTCCCGGAATATTGATTAAAATCGCAGACACAGCCCCGCCGGCAATGCCTCCGATATAGGCTCCGATCAGCATGCCGATGGCCACTACCGGCTCCAGATAGAACGTGAGCGGTATAAGCAGCGCTACAGCCATAGTGGCGCTGAGCCCCGGAAGAGCCCCAAACACTAAGCCGAGGAAAGTCCCCAGCAGGATCCAGGCCAAAGCCTTAATATTGATTATTATATCCACAGCCCCGCCGAGCAACGTTAATAAATCCATGTTCTTCTTCCCCCATAAAACGCTAATAGAAAAGGTATTCCAACAAGGGCTCTGGGAAATCTACCTTGAACAGTACCCCGAATACGACGTTCATAAATATGGCGACCGCCAAAGCCACAGCCAGGCATTTCAGCCAAGAACATGACGGGCGCAGCAGATGAGAGACCGCAGCAACGAAAACGACTGTGCTGGCGCTGAAGCCGATTATCTCCCAACATATTGCGTATGCAATAACGGCGGCCAGCGTTATATATACTTTAATATCTGTTTTTCCCGGATATTTCGCGCTTGCATCGTTTTTCGCTTTTCCGGCGGCATAAACGTTTGAGAATATCTTTATTATGGATATTAAAAACGTTATTAGAAATATCCAGCTTGGGAAGGTCATAGATGCAGTGTCTCCACCGCTGGAATAGGACGGGCTGGTCCTAGCGACATAAAGCAAATAAGCAAACGCCGCGGCGATCGCCCCCAACACGACGTTTTCATATAAGTAGGCGCTCTTTTTCATCTGCACAGCGAATCCTCCGTATAATATAAGGCCGTAGCTGTACGCTGCGGCCTTATATCTAATTTATTTTGTGAATATATCTTTGCTCGCCTTTTCCAAACCGGCGCTGACTTCATTGAAATACTTGGTAAAGGCCTCGCCTGAAACAGGATGTACGACTATTCCGACGGAATCGGCGAATTTCTGATAATCCTCCGACGATATTACGGCCGTGAACATCTCGACTATCTTTGCCTGAATTTCAGGAGCGATCTTTTTCGGCCCCATCAGATAAGCCATCTGCTGAATGTTGCCGAGTCTGAACACGTCGTATCCGAGAGAGGCGAACGTAGGCACCTCCGGCAGAAGTGGAATGCCGTCTTTATTAAATACGCCTACTATTTTCAGCTCGCCGGCTTTTATCTGCGCCATAGTCTCGCTGGGTTTCAGAATACCGCAGTCTATATGCCCGCCGATGATTTCCGCTATGACACGCGACCCTCCGTCAAAGGCGATGAAATTAAACTGCGTGCCTATTTTTTCCTGCAGCAGAGTAGCATATGCTTGGTTGACGTTGTTAGATCCCGGAATGCCGACGGAGACCTTTCCCGGCGCGGCTTTTGCCGCGTTTATAACTTCCTGGGCCGATGAGTATTTGCCGTTGCTCTTTACCACCATGCACACCGGCTCTTCAGCAACGCACATTAAATTCGCGGCGGAATCAAGCGGCGCGGAGACTCTCCCCTGCGCGACTAGCGCTATATACGAGCTAGTCGCCAAACCAAGGGTATAGCCGTCTGGCCTGGCATTCTGCGCTTCCAGAATCCCTACAGCGGAGCCGCCTCCGGGAACGTTCTTGACGACCAGATCGACATTATACATTTTCTTAAAAACAGGCTGCATGGCTCGGGCCATCAAATCGTTGGTGCCGCCGGGATTCCACGGGACAATTATCGTAATTTCCTTATCCGGATAGTCCGTTGCGGCAGCCGCCTGCGCCACATCGCTGAAAGCAATGAACATGAGCGATAGGGCCAAGAAATATATCAGTTTTTTCATAATGTATTCTCCTCCTTTTGTCCGTTTGCCTTTTCCATTGTTTGTTTTATATTGTTGATGTGTACATACATCGCAGCCTCAGCCGCTTTTTCATCTTTATTGGCTAAAGCAGTGATAATGTTGCCCATTTCATACATGGTTCCGCGTTTTCTCTCGTTATGCCCCATCATATTAGCGACCTGTATGCGCCTTATTATCGGGGAATATAATTTTATGATCTGCGGCACCATGGCGTTGCCGCACGCGCTATAGACGGCGCTGTGCATCTTTGCGTCAAGGTCGTAGATCGCGCGCACCGTTTCTGGTCCATCATCGTCAAGTTTTTTCCATAACCGTTCATGCTCCTCCATAAGTTCCGCCGTTATAGAGGCTTCCAGCTTCCCAACGGCCAGCCTGATTGCGTACGTCTCAAGCAGAAGGCGTATATCGCATACATCTTTGCCCTGCTTCGCAGAAATTTCGCATACGATAGTCCCGTATTGCGGACGGCTTATTAAAAGCCCCTCCTGTACAAGACGCGTAATCCCCTTTCTTGTCGAATCGCGGCTTACGCCATACCTTTCCGCGATCTTAGACTCCGACAGCCGTTCTCCTGGCTTGTAGTAAAGATTGACAATGTCTTCTTTTAAATGCTCATAAATGAAATCAGATCTGGTTTTGCTCGTTACACAACATTTTTCGCTCATATGCCCTCCTCCAATTCATCAGCGATTTGAAGCATGCGGTTATATTTAGCGTTTCTTTCAGCCCTTACGGGAGATCCCAGCTTAATTTGACGTGCGCCCACGGCCACGGACAAATCGGCGATAAAGTCGTCCGTCGTTTCACCCGACCGAAGGGAAACAATCACGTCCATGTCGTGCGCTGATGCAAATTCCGCAGCTTTTATAGCCTCGGAAACACTGCCGATCTGGTTAATTTTCAACAATAGGCCGTTGGCTGCGTCATGATACTTCTCCAGTCTTGAAATATTCGAAACAAAGAGGTCGTCGCCGACATTCTGGACCGCCGGCAGCTCGGCCTTAAGCATACGGAACCCTTTTATATCGTCCTCATGAAAGGCGTCTTCTATATAGGTCAACGGATACTTATCGCACAGATAGGTATAATGTGAGAGCAGCTCGTCGCGGCTAAAGTTCTTACTAAATTTATAGACGGCAGATTCGGCGTCGTACAGCTCCGACGCTGCGGCGTCTATGCCCAACGTGACTTTTCCCGTATATCCGCACGCGTCCACACTGTCGAGCATGCACCTAAAAGCCTCTTCGGACGATTTCAGCGGTGCGGCTAACGCCCCGCCGTCTTCCGGGATAACGCCGAATCGCTCAACAAGTTTCTTCTCAAGATGCCTGCGTAAAATAACCAAGGCTTCAAGCTCTTCCTCAAACGAATCGAACCCGGAGAATATATATAAATAATCCTCAAACTCCAAAGATGCGCTCGAAAAAGCTCCTCCGGAAATCACGGTAGCTATAATGTCAGGCGTTTTGTAGGACTTTCTTGCACATAAACTCTTATACAAAGGCATACGCTTAGACAATGCCGACACCTTCGCCACAGCGACCGACGCCGCCAAAATAGCGTTCGCTCCTAAACGTGATTTGTCCGCCGTACCGTCCAGCTGCAACATGAGCTGATCTAGGTATGAAGGGTCTGCGACAGATTTTCCTGCAAGCAATCCGTTTATTTCATTCGAGACGTGTCCGGCCGCAACGCGCGTACCTTTGCCGCCGTAACGCGCGCCTCCATCGTATAGGGCAACAGCTTCGTACGAGCCGGTAGAGGTGCCGCACGGGACGGAGGCGACAGCCACGTCGCCGCCTACAGTTTCAACCTGCGCTTCAACAGTCGGCATCCCCTTGGCGTTCAGAATCTCGCGTCCTTTAATATATTTAATGGTCTCAGATTGTGAGGTAAATGGGCGTCCCACCGCAACAACCCTAAGATTCATAACGTTCGTACCAGTATTGCCCGTATATATAGCGTCATTCAGCTTTTGCAAAGCGCTGCTCGTACCGTGCCTGGAGAACAGCTCGCTGAAAGATATACCCAGGCGTTTCATCTCGTCTTTAGTGCAGCCGTCGACAACGCCTCCAGCAATATCAGTAGGCCCGTCAGTGCCGTCTGTGTCGATAGATACGAATGCTACATCGTCTTTACTTCTCAACCTGTTGACGAAGCCGAATACACATTCCTGGTTTGGCCCTCCGCTTTCAGGCTTGCCGATAATTGTAATGGTAGTTTCTCCGCCGCTGATTAAAGCGCAGGGCGGCTGAAGTGGATTTCCTGAAGCTATTATTTCATTTGTAATGCCGGCCAAGGCCATCCCTATGTCCTTCGCTTCACCGTCTATGCATGACGATAGTATCATCGGCGTATAACCAAGTTCACGCGCCTTTCTAGCGGCGGCGTCACATGCGACACGCTGATTCCCGACGCTGTACAAGGCCTGTTTCATGCCGCTGAGAGTTTTAAGCGTTTCCTTCTCGGGGTGAGCCAGCCCATCATTAAGGCGCTCGCGGACGGACGCCGGGACCTTATCCCAAAGCCCGTGGCTTTTCAAAACATCGACTGCATCTCCGAAAGTAGACGGATCCGGCAAACAAAGATCGGGCCACGGCATTCCGGGAGTATTCGTATCCAACGTAAACGTAATGACAAAAGCAGGCTGCCCATACTGGACGACACGTCCGCCCTTCAAATTGCATAAATGCTTACGTACCGCGTTCATCTGGCGGATATCTGCGCCACACTGCAACAGAAGCTTGTTTGTTTCGCGCATTTCTTCAATCGTTATATTTCCGGCAGGAATATTTACAAGCGCAGATGATCCGCCAGTAACGGCAGCAAACACAATGTCGTTTTCTTGCGCTTTTTTCAAGATCGCCACCATACGCTGCGCCCCTGTTACGCTCCGCTGGTCGGGAAAAGGATGGCTTGATTCGAATACTTCTATATGAGGAAGCTTGCGCGTTTCTCCCTCTTTTACGACTAAAAACCCTTCGGTGATCCTATCTCCCAGAAGTTCATCAAGCGCCTGGGCGATCGGGTACGACCCCTTGCCCACGCCCACCACGAAAATATGATTTATCTTTGCCCAATCAAAAACAAGATCGCCGACATGTAGCGAATCGCGCCTGACCTTAATATATCGTTTTGTGGCCTCATAAGGGATTACGCTCTTTATACCGGCTTCGGCAATTGCCAGCGCGTCGAGTCTTTGGCGCACGCAGCCGTGCGATGTCAGTTCGCTCAGATTATCGTATATAGTGTCCTGCTTCATGTCTATTCATTGCTCCCCCATATGCTTATAAGATCCCTGCCACTATCAAATTGCCATAAATGTCCTTCGCCGTAGGGCGTAAGCCTACAGTTTTGCTTAGCTTCATCTACCAGCGCTTCAGATATTTCGATTACGCCCAACGAAAGTGTATTTTTTATGTGGACTATACGCATATTGTTATAGTCGACATCAGGCGCAGTTTTTATGCCGCACCTTAAAGCGTCGTAATCGTCGTCCATAATAAGAGGGATTTTTCCTCCGTTGACCGTTCTTGAAGTCATCAAGTTCGGATACGTTTTTAACATATCCATTTTCTCAAACGCTTTACGCGTAGATATATCGGCAAGGCCGAATCCGGACGCGTTGCCATCTGATTCATCCGTTAAATTCAAAACTACAAGCCGTTTGGTTATCGGCTGCGCCGTCATATGTTCCGACGTAAAGCGTTTTATGATGTTGCAGTCCATACCAGTTCCCGTAATATTTTTGCCGAACTCGTCAACGACGAGCATGTCTATATCCTTAAAGGGTATGGAAGGCAGCATGCTTTTAGAGCGTTCGAGCAATGCGGGTTCAATGTTCATGATGTCGCGTGCGGCAACTGCTTTTATAAAGCACGTCTCATCATATGCGTTCTCGATTAAACCCATGGAAAACAATAAGTTCGAGTTCTCGATAAAAACCCGCCCGATTTTTTCAAGATTTTTGCCCATATTCGCCATGCCCTGTTCGTGGCAAAAATCTGCGCCATGTTGCTTTCCCAGTCCTATGACGCACATCTTTAACATGCCGCTTTCAAATTTCCCTCTAAAACTGCTATGAGGTTTAATTCTGGCTACGGTAACTGTATAATCGGCGGAGCATGCGTTGCGGTCCATATGAACTGGCACGCCGTCGTCCGTGTGGCCTATTACCTTCGTCTCCATACTGGATAGTATTTTGCACCCCATGGCAGCCTCAGTAATGCCGAGATGCTCGAGAATCTTCGTCTGATTTTCCGCAATCGCCCCGCCATGACTTCCCATAGCCGGAACAATGTAGACGTCGGCGCCAAACTTACGCAGATTTTCTATCAATGCTTTCACAATTAAAACTATATCTTTTATTCCGCGGCTGCCGACGCCTACAGCGACCGTACGTCCCTTCAGCAGATCTATATTGGGGAATGAAGATACTTCCCTCTCGATGCATTTCTTGATATCGTCTATTTTCCCGCATTCAAACTCTTGCTTGTAAGTGTACATCTTGGGGAATATTACCGGTCTTAATAGATCCTCATATATTTCGTTCATAAAAAGTCATCTGCCTCTCGAATGCTAATAGTCTAGCATGTCAGTTAAAAATGTTCAATCCACATTTTTGAATATCTTCAAAAAAAGTGTCGCTACGATAGTAGAATAATAAAAACGTTTGGCTCCTAACGTTAAGAGCCAAACGTTATAACGTCATAAAAGATAAAATGGTGCGGTATTATCTAAATTTTATGAGGCGGAAGTCTTTCTTTCCTATGTTAAGCTGCGCGTAGCGGCCCGCGAGAAGGTCGTCTTCCGTGACGCGGCGGCCTGGATCTGCTATTTTTTCGCCGTTAAGGTATGCGCCGCCTTCTTTGATTTTTTTCTTCGCGTTGCCTTTGGAGTCGCAAGCCCCGCAGAGGACGAGTAGGTCGGTGACTCCGCCGGTCTCGGCGAGGTCCGCTTCGGTGCAGGGGATTTCGGCGGAGAGAGTGTCGAGTACTTCCTGCGAGGCGTCTTTAATGCTCGCCTCGCCGAAGAGCACGGCGCTTGCGTCGCGCACGCGCTTCGCAGCCTCTTCGCCGTGGACGCGGCAGGTCATCTCCCACGCGAGTTCCTTTTGCGCTTTGCGCAGATGCGGGGCCTTCTCGTGCTCTTCAAGCAGCGCCGCGATTTCATCAAGCTCGCGGAAGGTGAAGAGCTTGAAGAGCTTTTCAAGGTCTTTGTCGTCTACGTTTATCCAGAACTGGTAGAACTTGTAGACGCTGGTGCGCTCGGCGGAGAGGTAGACGGCGCCGCTTTCGGATTTTCCGAATTTCTGTCCCTGCGCGTTGAGGAGCAGCGGGAAGGTGATGCCGTAGCACTGCCCGCCGGATTTTTTGCGCGTGAGGTCCATGCCGGCGATGATGTTGACCTGCTGGTCGTTGCCGCCCATCTGAAGCGTGCAGCCGTATTCTCTGTATAGGTGGTTGAAGTCGAAGGCCTGGAGCAGTATGTATGAAAGCTCCGTGTAGGTTATCGACTTGTCGGGGTCGAGGACGCGGCTGCGGACGTATTCGCGGTTGACTAGGAAGCTGACGGTGAAGTATTTCCCCGTGTCGCGGAGGAATTCTATGTAGTTCTCGTTCTTGAGCCAGTCGTTGTTGTTCACGAGCAGCGCGCTGTTTTCACCGCTGTCGAAGTTGAGGAAATGGCGGAGCTGTTTCGCAATGCAGGATACGTTGTGAAGTATCTGCTCTTCAGAAAGCAGGTTGCGTTCGGCGCTCTTGCCCGACGGGTCGCCTATGCGCCCCGTGCCGCCGCCCGCTATCGCTATCGGACGGTGTCCGAGCCGCTGGAGCCACGCGAGCCCCATTATGGCGACGAGGTTGCCTACGTGGAGGCTGTCGGCGGTGGGGTCGAAGCCTATGTAGCCGGTCACCATGTTGTTTTTGAAGTGCTCTTCCAGCTCCTCGTTATGGCTCGTCCACTCGACGAAGCCGCGATCCCTCAAAACCTGCAGCGCGTTTGTGTGCATCGGTTATAAAACCCTCCTGAGTTTATTTTTCCAGATTATACCAGTTGATGCGCCCCGAGAGAGGCTTTTCCCAGACGACCATGACGCGGCCCAGCCGCTGGAGCACGCCGCCGAATGAATCCGCTATCTCCTGGTCGAACGGGCTTATGGAAAATTCCGGCTGGAGCGGCTCGGGGTCGCCCTCTACTCCCCACGAGTATTCGTCCGAAGCCCCGTCGTAGAAATCCTGGTCCTCTTCCTCTTCAAGGAAGGTGCTCATCTTCGTCATATCGGATAGGGCCTTGCCTATCCTCGGCAGATCGGCGAGCAGCCAGCCGACGGCTTCCTCGTTCTCTGCGAGGAACTTCGAGAGCGCCGCGCCGGAGGCTACCGACTGCGGCGACGCGAGTCCGAGAACCGCCGTATCGCCGCGCCCAGCCCCTATTACTGAGAACGGCACGCTGGCGGAACCGCCAAATTCAAAACCCTCTACAATTTCTGGTTCTACGCCGTAGAAGAGGTTTTCCCAGAAAGCTGAGACGAGCTTGCGCATAAGCTCGGGCCTGCCGGAGAATTCCGTGAGAAGGCCGGGCAGCGAGAACCAGAGTATTTTATTCTGGCCGCCTAGCGATATTATCGTGCGCCCCGCGAGAATCTCGCGTATCTGCGCGTCGCTGAGGCCGAGGCCTTCGGCGAAGGTTCCGGCGTAAGATAGCGGGAAGGGCCACGTACTCGGCGCGTCTTTAAGCGCAGGGAAGGCAAAACCGGCAGAAAGCATCAACGGCTGCGGCAGGACGCAGTCTGAGACGTCCCATTTCTGCGGTTCGAGCGTCGCGTTAAGGTAGGCTTTAGCAGCCGCGCCTAGGTTGACGAAAGCCCAGCGAGCCTCGCCGGGTTGCCCAGCGTCTTTGGGCTCGCGCCACGCCGCCTCGACGGTCAAGCTGAACCGTTCTTTCGCGTTCGCCGTCAGTTCGCCGCCGTCGCATATCTCTATGTGCGCCGGCCATGATTCTTCCTGCGTCCATTTTTTGTTCTTCAAGCCGCCGCCGCCCTTGTCGAATGAGGCCATTTTGTGAAGGCCTGTAAGCTCCGCAGCTAGCAGAGTATTTTTGCCGATTACCGTGTAATAGAACGGCGCCGACAGTTTTTCGGAGCGCACGGCGAATACGCCGTCCCGCCCCGCTGCGCTCTCCGTCCCGAAAGCCGCGTCAAGCGGCGCCGGGAGCGCGCCCTTTTTCAGAAGTTCCGTTTCTTCGTCTGTGAAGCGCGCCGCGCAATAGACGGCGGCGGCCCCATCTTCTCCGCGCTCGATCAGCACGGCTGCGTCATCAGCTAGGGCCGCCGCTGCAAGCACCGCGCCGCGCGGAGTGTCGCTCTTGAGGTGCGCGTATATGCCGTCGGTGAGCAGCGAGGCGAGCACCTCTGGGTAGTGGCGCTCCTTCGTTTCAAGCAAAATGTAAGGAGCCGTCCCGCGCGGCTCTGGAATATATGCAAGCGGCCCCCGGCCGCCACGAGCGGGTAAGAGATAGACGAAAACCACAACGGCGGCTATTGCCGCTGCAACCACGGCAGCGGCGGCTATGTACTTAACTTTTGCGCTCATAGAGCAATTCCTTCCTTTGCTTCCGCGCGGTGCGGCCCGCTATTTTTCCTCGTGCGCGCCGCCGAGCGCGGCGGCGGTCTCAAGCAGGGTGCGTGCGGATATGAGCAGCGGCATGATGTTGCGGTACTGCTCTTCGTTCTGTATCAAAGTCTCCCTCATTTCGTCGGTGCGCGCCGAGATGAGGTTCAGCACGCTTTCCACGTCCTTCGGGTTGAAGTCTATTCTTTCGAGTATGCGCTTCGAGATGACGGGCATCGCGGCCTTTTCCGGAGCCGGCGCCGCGAGGTCTATTTCGTCGCCTATCGCCGGAATCTGGGTGGCGTAGCCAGCGTCTTTGAGACCGAGAGCAAGCGACTCTGCGGACTTCGGTTCGCCGTGGACTATCACGAAGCGAGCTTTTTTCGTAAAGAACGACGCCCATTTGAGAAGGTCGTCGCGGTCTGCATGCGCGGAGAAGCCGTTGAGCGTGTGGAGCTGCGCTTTGACGGAGATTTCCTCTCCGGCGATGCGCACGGTCTTCGCGCCGTCGACGATGCGGCGGCCTAGGGTGCCGTAGGCCTGGTAGCCGACGAAGAATACGTGCGTGTCTTTTTTATAAAGGCTATGCTTGAGGTGGTGCATTATGCGGCCGCCGGAGCACATTCCGCTCCCGGCAAGGACTATACCGTCGTCCATCGCGTTTATCGCGCGCGACTCTTCGGCGGTGCGGACAAAGCTGAAGCCGCGCGGCTCGAAGGGGTCGTCGCCGCTCGCGAGCATCTCTTTCAGCTCGCGCGAGAGCAGCG
>URAG01000065.1 GCA_900545755.1 uncultured Cloacibacillus sp.
TTGGCAACGCAGATGCCGTGCCGCAGCTGCCGGAGCGGTGCTTAAGCCGCAAGGCGGGAATTATGCGGTATTGCCTTATAATAAATCCAACAGGGGGCTGCTGTTTGTATGGTCGATCATATTGAGATCCGCGGGGCACGGGTACACAACCTAAAAAATATTGATGTCGATGTGCCGCTGAACAAAATCGTCGGCATTGCGGGTGTATCCGGTTCCGGCAAATCTTCGCTGGCGCTGGGCGTGCTGTATGCCGAAGGTTCGCGCCGGTATCTGGACGCACTTTCCACCTACACGCGCCGCCGCATGACCCAGGCCCCCAAAGCTGATGTGGACGAGGGTCTGTATGTTCCCGCCGCGTTGGCGCTGCACCAGCGGCCGGGGGTGCCGGGCATCCGCAGCACCTTTGGCACCGGCACCGAGCTGCTGAACAGCCTGCGCCTGATGTTCTCGCGCCTCGGGGGCCACCGCTGCCCGAACGGCCACCTCTGCCCTCCGTCGATGGAGACCGCAGTGATGGGAAAGATAGTCTGTCCCGAATGCGGCGCGGAGTTCGACGGGCCGAGCGCGGAGTCCTTCTCGTTCAACAGCGGCGGAGCGTGCAAAACCTGCGGAGGCGTCGGCGTCGTGCGCACCGTCAATGAAGCGGCGCTCGTGCCCGACGAGTCGCTCACGATAGACGGGGGCGCTGTAGCGCCGTGGAACTCGCTGATGTGGTCGCTCATGACGGATGTATGCCGCGCTATGGGCGTGCGCACGGACGTGCCGTTCCGCGAGCTGACGCCCGAGGAGCGCGATATAGTGTTCCACGGACCCGCCGTGAAGAAGCATATCCTGTACAAATCGAAAAACTCCGACGTCGCCGGGGAGCTTGACTTTACGTATTACAACGCAGTCTATACCGTCGAAAACGCGCTCGCAAAGGTTAAGGACGACCAAGGGATGAAGCGCGTCGAAAAATTCCTCAAACAGGAGGTGTGTCCCGACTGCGGTGGATCGCGGCTCAACGAGCGGGCGCGCTCCACGCTTCTGCGCGGCTTCAATCTAGCGCAGGCGACGGCTATGACTCTAGACGCGCTCGTAAAATGGACGGCGGAGCTTCCGCCGGAGATGCCGGACGAGATGCGCCCGATGGCGGAGAGCATCGTGTCGCAGTTCCTGAACACGGCGAAGAGGCTGGAAGAGCTCGGGCTAGGCTACCTGACGCTCGACCGTGGGGGAGCTACGCTCTCGACCGGCGAACGCCAGCGCGTGCAGCTAGCGCGCTCAGTGCGCAGCCGGACGACGGGGGCGCTCTACGTGCTCGACGAACCGTCGATAGGGCTGCACCCCGCGAACGTAGACGGCATGCTCGGAGTCGTGCGCGACCTCGTGTCGCACGGGAATTCGGTCGTCATGGTTGACCACGACACGCGCGTGCTGCGCGCCGCGGATTGGATGATAGAGATGGGACCTGGCGCGGGGGCCGGCGGCGGCATGGTCGTCGCCGAAGGTACGGTGGAGGAGATAGAAAATAATCCCGCGTCGTTGATAGGGGATTTCCTCGCCGGGCGCAAGTCCTCCGTGACGCGCCGGCGCGCCGCGCGCGAAGAGATGTTCGAAAAAGGGAGTGTTGCGCTGCGCACAAAGCCGCTGCACACGGTACGCGCGCTCGGCCTTGAGATTCCGAAGGGGAGGCTGACCGTCGTGACTGGGGTCTCAGGCTCAGGCAAGACGACGCTCGTGCTCGAGAGCCTCGTCCCCGCGTTGAGGGCGCGCATAGCGGGCGAAGTGCTTCCCGCGCATGTTGAGGGGCTTGAAGCCGCAGGCATAAGGCGCGTGAACCTTATCGACGCGACCCCCGTCGGCGCAAACGTCCGCTCGACCGTCGCGACCTACTGCGGCGTGCTCGACGACCTGCGTCGGCTGTACGCGGCGTCGCCTGAATCGAAGAAACGCAAACTGAAAGCCGGGGATTTTTCATACAACACCGGTTCGCTGCGCTGCCCGACCTGCGACGGCACGGGGCAGATCACGATGGACGTGCAGTTCCTTCCGGACGTCGAGATAATCTGCCCGGCGTGCGGCGGAGGGCGCTATTCGGAGACGGCGCGCGGCGTGAAGCTAAGCTTAGGCGGCGGGGAAATTTCTCTGCCGGAGCTCATGGCGCTGACAGTCGACCAAGCGCGCGAGAAACTTGTGGACGTTAAGGGCGCGGGCGAAAAGCTGCGCACGCTCTCCGAGCTCGGCCTCGGCTACCTGACGCTCGGCGAGGCGACCCCGGCGCTTTCGGGCGGCGAGGCGCAGCGGCTCAAGCTGGCGGCGGAGATGGGGCGGGCGCAGGACGACGCGGTCTTTGTTTTCGACGAGCCGACGATTGGGCTGCACCCGCTCGACGTGCGCGTGCTGACCGATGTGCTGAGCCGTCTGATAGACAAAGGCGCGACGGTTGTAGTAATCGAGCACGACCTAGACATGATAGCGAACGCCGACTACGTGATAGACATGGGGCCTGGCGGCGGCGAGGCGGGCGGACGCATAGTCGCAGCCGGAACGCCGGAGGAGGTCGCCGCCGCGCCGGAGAGCGCGACGGGGCGTTACCTCGCCGAAGCGCTGCACCCGCAGAACATAAAGTAAGGAGGCGAACCGATGGCGATAAACGTCCGCAGCTATTTCAGCCTCGCCGATAAAAGCGCGGAGCTCGCGCAGATTTACAAAGAATACGGCGGCAGGGCGGCCTTCATCGTCCCTGCGAGGCTCGACCGCGATTTCATGCTCGAACTTATCTGCGGCGGCGAGCCCTCTTTCGGCGCGCGCCCGGTTATATGGACGGTCGGAGACCTGCTCGCCGAGCTTCAGCGCGCGACGAATGAGTACGAGCGCATAATCGACCCGCCCGACCACAAGCTCATACTGCGCTGGCTGCTTTCGGAATTCCTCGCGGAGGCGGAGGAGAAGGGCGCGGCTCTCGAACCGGGCTACCGCCACGCAGGCTTCGTCTCGGTTCTCGGGGAAAACATAAAAGACCTGCTCGCGGAGGAAGTGCCGGCGGATTCCCTGCGTTCCGCGCTCGGCACGGAGGAATTTTCGCCGGAGTTTGTGCTGCTGGAGCTTTACGAAAGATATTTGAGTTACCTCGAGGAATACGGCCTCGCCGACGCGGCGCAGATTTTTACGCTCGCGCGCCGGAAGCTGGCGACAGACGGTGGGCGAGCGGCCGTTGAAGGGAAAAAGATTGTTTTCGCCGGGTTCCTCTCGTTCACGTCGTCTCAGCTCCGCCTCGTCAAGGCGCTCGGCGAGCTTGCCGACTTGGAGATGTTCCAGCCCGAAACAGGGCTCGATTGGTTCCACGACGGTATATTGCAGCTCAACGAAGGCTACAAGGAGAGGCCGAAGTGGAACGTCCCCGTCGTCAAGCTCGAGGCCGGAAACCCGCAGATCGAGCTCGAGACGGCCGCGCGCGAGCTTGCGCTATGGGCCTGCGGCGAGGGCGCGCTGACTGCGCTCGGCGGGTTCGGCGGGTACGGCTCCGTCGGCCTCATGACGAGTCCCGACAGGCTCCACGTCGTGGAGTACGCGCTCTCGCGCTACAAAATCCCCTACAACGTGCAGGAAGGCGGGACGGCAGGCGAGACCCTGCTCGGCGGACTGACTTCCACGATACGGCGCGCGTGGCGCTCCGGCTGGAACAACCGGGAGACGGCGCTGCTCGTCTCGAACCCGTTGCTCTTCGGAGCGGACGGCAAGCTGCCGGAGTACGACGAAGCGGCCTTGCCCGACGGCATCGAGGCGTGGCTGGCGGCGCTGCCCGAAGAGGCCGGCGAAACTCTGAGCCGCGCCGCCGCGCTCTGCGAAAATTTGGAAAAGGGCGTCACGCCCGAAGAGGCCCTGACGCTTTGGCGCGACTTCCTGTGCGGCTGCCGCGTCGCGGAAAGGGCCGCCTCGGCGGCCGCCGGGCTGAGCGATCTCGACGGAAGCGTAAAGCAGGCCGCCTCGGCGCTAGACGAGCTCGACAAAAAAATCAAGAAGCTCGCGGACGATTCCAAAGATATAGGCCCGGCGGCGGACGTGACTCTCGACGGAGCCGGGGCGGCGGCGTTCATAAACGAATGGGGCGCGACTGCCACGCTGCCGGTGCAGCTCCCGCAGAGCCGTTCCGTGACGGTCTACGCCGGGCCTCCGCCGACTCTCGCATCGCACCGCTGCTGGATAATGACCGGCGTCGACTCGAACAGCTGGCCCGGCGTGCTGCGCGAGTCGATGCTGCTCGGCGACGGCGAAAAGGCGAAATTCAACGCCGCGCACGCTGAGGACGGCGAACCCTCGCACCTTCCAGAGCTTCACGAAGAGCGCGAGCAGAAGGAGGCCGTCTTCCGCCGTGTTCTCGCGACCGGGCGCGAGTGCGCCGTGGTGACGCGCGCGCTTTTCGACGAAAACGGCGGCGAATGCGGCGAATCGCGCTTCCTGAACGCCGCGCTGGCCGGCGGCGGAGAACGGGGCTGGCGCTTGGCGGGCTCCGTCGTTTATACCGCGGAGCGCGCGATGCCCGACGGCGGCGGCCCGTGGTTCCCGCAGGCGGAGGTCGTCTGCACGCCGGTGAGCCGCGGGCGCGCTGAGGCGCAGCCGCAGGGCCGCGCCGTTCCGGACGAGCTTCCCAGAATACGAATCAGCGACATAGACCGCTGGAACGCCTGCCCCTATATGTACTGGTGCGAGCGCCTGCTCGGCCTCGAAAGCGGCTTCCCGTCGCTCTACGACAATAAAAAAGCTGGAACCCTCGCCCACATCGCGTGGGAGGCGGCCTTCCGCGCTAAAGAGGAAAATCCGAAACTTTCGATACACCGCTACGTCATGGACAACTGGACGCGCTTCAAGACCTTCGGTTATCCGGAGCTCGACTCCGAGCCGCGGCTCGCGCGCTATGAAAAACGGCTTCGCCGCAGTATGTTCGACATGGCTGCGGCGCAGGACGAACTGGAAGGGCGCCTCGCCGCCGTCCCGAAGCTTGCGACCGAGACGGAAGTCAAGCTCGACGGCTTCGAGTTTGAGGGCGCGCTCTTCACGGGGCAGGCGGACAGGATAGACCGCTTCGATGACGGAATCGTCGTGCTCGACTACAAGCTAGGCGGCAGCAAATCCCACGAGAACGAGCTTCAGGTCGCGGCATACTGCGCCGTGCTCGCAGCGACGCGCGGCGAAAACATTCTCGGCTTCGGATGGCTGGGCCATGCGGGGCCGTCTCTGAGCGGCTGGTTCTCCGACGGGCTGTTCGACCGCTACGCATTCAAGGACACGACGAGGAAAAGAGGCTCATTCGCCGAGAGAATGGACGAAGCGCTCGCTCTAATGGCGGAGATGGCGGCGTCGGCGCGTAGTGGCGAGTATCCGCCGAAATACGACGTTAAGAACCGCATATGCCGGACGTGCGCCTACTTCACGCTATGCCGCAAGAGGGAAAAGCGCGCCTATATTGAATCGCTTATCGAGGAGGCGGAGAACGATGACGCAGAATGACGCGCCGAAGTGGCATTCGCTGGTGACTGGCACGGAGGACCAGATTGCCGCGCTCAAAAGCGGCGCGAGGCTGACCGTCGTCAGCGCGGGCGCGGGCACGGGGAAGACGCAGACCCTTTCGCAGCGCTTCGCGTGGCTGCTCGCCTCCGACCCGTCGTGCGGCGTCGGCGAAATCCTGGTGCTGACCTTTACGAGAAAGGCCGCCGGCGAGATGCTCGAACGAATAAAAAGGACGCTCGCCGCGTGGCGCGACGCTTACCCGGACGAGCTGGCGCACCTGGGGGAACGCCTTGAGAGCATCGACGACGCGTACATCTCGACGATACACGCCTTCGCGATGAAGCTGATACGCGAGTCGGGGCTTGCGCTCGACATAGACCCGGAGGCCGCGATAATGCCCGCGCCGAAGGAGGAAATATGGTGGCAGGATTTCGCCGCCGCGCTCTCGTCATCGTCGTTCGGTAAAATCACCGCGGCTTTGCCGGAAGAATGGCGCGCGCGCGCGGAAGGGCTCTTCTGCTCGCCGGACTTCACGGACGCGCTCAACGCGCTGACCCCCGAGGCGTTTGCCGATGCAGCGCGTCGGTGCGCGGAGAAGCTCTACTGTGCTGGACAGGGCGCGGATGAGCTTTGGAACTGCGACGGCTCGGCGCTCGAAGCCTCGGCGGCGTCGATGGCGCACCTTCTTCGCGACATTTACGGGCTGTGGATGGGCGAGATTCTGCCTGAACTCTCCGCGAGCGGCGCGCTGAGCGGGGGGAACAAGACGCAGAAACGGCTCGCGGATTTTTACAACAGGTGGACTGCGCTCGCGCCGTCGCCGGACGACGGCGAAGCTATGGCGCAATTCTGCGGAAGTTTGTTCTCCGAAGCGCTGAAGCCGCTGCCTGCCGGCGGAGTAAAGAACGACGTCGAAGTGCTTCTGTGCCGTCCGCTCCCGCAATGGCGCGACGAGACGGCTGAGAAGCTCGCGCTGCTCGAACCGCCCTCGGAGGCGGAGAAACGGATAAACGGACTGCTCTGCAAGGCCTGCGCCGTCGGCTGGGCCTGCTGGGACGAATTCCGCCGCCGCGAAGGGCTCCTGTCGATAGCCGACCTCATCTGCTACGCCTCTAAGGTCGTCCGCTCGTCGCCCGAGTACCGGACGAAGTTCAGGCACATAATGGTCGACGAATTTCAGGACACCGACCCGCTTCAGAACGCGCTGATAGAATCTCTCTGGGGTGGCGGCGACGGCGGCGCGACGCTGTTCGTCGTCGGCGACCAGAAACAGTCGATATACCGCTTCCGCCACGCCGACCTCGGCCTCTTCCGCGACTACACGGCGCGCGCGATTAACAACCCTAAGTCAGCGAAATACGTCGTGCTCGGGCAGAACTTCCGCACAGCGAAGGGGCTTCTCGAAAAATTCAACGGCCTCTTCGGCGACATGTGGGGAAGCGCCGGGTCGCCGGTCCTTTACGAACGGCTCACGGCTCCGGAAAACGACGAAGCCTCGGCGCGGCGCGACTGCGCTGAGATGCCGTACCGGCGTTTCGAATCCCTGCGCGCCTATGCGCCCTACGCGGACAAGGACGAAAAGCGCCCCGACTCCGCGGCCTTGCGCATGAGGCTCTACACAGGCCTAGGACGCAAATTCGCCGCGATGGCCGAGTCGAAGGCGCCGGTCTGGGACAAAGACGCGAAGGCGTTCCGCCCCGTCCGCTGGCGCGACTTCGCGGTGCTCGTCCAGACGCGCGCCGAATACTCCGACATCGAGCGGGCCTTTGAACGCCTCAGCCTGCCCTATGTGCTCTCGACGAGCAAGGACTATTTCGGGCGCAGCGAGACCGGCGACCTCGTCAACCTCGTTTCGCTGCTCGCATCGCCGAAAGACCCGCTCTTCCTCGCCGGCTGGCTCTCCTCGCCGTTCAGCGGCGTCGAAAGCGCAGAAGCCGAAGCGTTGATAGAAGAGGCGCTCGATAAGAAAGATCGCAAGGGCGCGCTTCCGCTCGCTGACGCCGTCGCGCGCGCGCGTCCCGACGTTGCGGCGCGGCTCGGCGAAATGCGCCGCCGCGCGCTGCTCGGCGGGGTTTCGGCCGTTTTGCTAGATCTGCTCAAAACTCCGCAGTTTCTCGAAAATTACGCAGGAATGCGCCGCCTGCGCGTCAACGCGAACGTCGTTTACCTCGCGAACATCGCGGCGGAGTACGAGCGCTCCGAAGGCAAGTCGCTGCGCGGCTGCGCCGAATATCTGCTTACCGCCTCGTCGTTGGGCAGCGCGAAAGAAGAGCCGGAGCTCTTCGGCGACGAAATCGACGCCGTGCGCGTGATGACCGTCCACGCGTCTAAAGGGCTCGAATTTCCCGTCGTCGCTATGACACTCTCCGAAAAAAAAGGCGCGGCCCTGCCGTCGATAATCGTCTCTAAAAAATACGGCGCAGCGGCGAAAGACTATCCGGAGTACCTTGAGGGCGCGGGCGAAGCGCCGGGCGACGGGCGCACCGCGGCTTACAGATGGGAAAAGTACGAAGAGGACGCCGCGCAGCGCGAGGAGCTTGAAAGGCTGTGGTACGTCGGCTTCACGCGCGCGCGCGACATGCTGATAATCTGCGGAATCTACAAGGAGCCGAAGAAGCCAGAGAGCGCGAAACCGAACTTCCTACGTTCGATGATAGAGCGCGGAATTTTTGACGAAAGCACCGATTTAAAGGAAGATGACGAAAATCTGCCGAAGTACGCCGAATACAAAGCGCCGCCGGAGGGCGAGAGGCTAGATCTGAAAGTCGTCAGCCCGGCGAAGCTCGGGCGCATCTCCGCTTCGGCCTATGCGCTGCTCTCGTGGTGCCCCGCGGCCTACCGGATGATCTACCGCCAGGGGCGCGACGCCGGCTGGATAATCAAGGGCGGCGGAGGCGGCGCTGACTTCGGCGTTATGGCGCACTGGCTGCTCGCACGATGGGACTTCCGCGCCGAGAGCCTCGACCGGCTGCTGCCGCACGGGCGCGGCCTAGAATGGCGCGCCGCCGTCCGGCGTATACCAGCCGAGCTGCGCGGAGAGTACCGCTCGGACGCGAAACGCGCGGAGCTGCGCGCGATGCTCGAACGTTTCGCCGCGACCGAAGAATGCGCGCGTCTCGCCGTGCTCGCAGGAGAGGAGGGCGCGCTGCAAAGGGAGACGCGCTTCCGCGTGCCGCTGAACGGCACTGTGCTGATAGGCGCGACGGACCTTTTCTGGCGCGACGCGGAGGGGCTTCATCTGCGCGACTGGAAGAGCGCGCCGGAAGAGACGGCTCCGTCTTTCTATTATGAGAAACAGTTGGAATTCTACGCCTGCGCACTGAACCGCTGCCTCTCCGCGGGCGGCGTCGCTGGCGCGCCGCTCGACTCGGCGCTCATATATCTGCGCTCCGACGTGGCGGGGCGCGTGCGCCGCTACGGCGCGGAGGATTTCGCGAAAATCGAGGAAGAGATTGAAAACGCCGCAGTGCGCGCCGTCTCCGGCGACTTCGGCGGAATAAAGGAGCGCTGCGCGCGCTGTCCGTGGCGCGCTGACTGCATGGAAAAGCAGAGAGCTTGACGACGCCGCCGCGGATTTGCGCGGACGGCGAAAAAAGGCGGCGCGCCGTAGACTTGACCGGCGCGCCGCCTTTTCATGCCCTTTTGTCCGCGGCGACGGGCGCGCTACTTAGCCGCCTCCTCCGCTTCCATTTGTGCTATCAGCGTCTCTGCCGCGCGCGCCAGCTCGTCCCTGTCCGCGGACTGAGACTCGAGCGTCAGCACGCCGTCTTTGACGAGTTTCACAACGAGGCTGAGGCCGAGTACGGGACGGCTTTCGAGCATCGCGTCGCGTCCCGCGACGGAAATTTTCTCGGCGCTCTCGCCGCCCGACGTTTCGGCGCTTTCTCCGACTTCCGTAACGGGCTGCCATAGCGACGGCCCCGCGCCCTCCATCCATACGGCGAGGCACTTCGCGCCGTTCGCCGTCCTGTATTCGCGCTCAAGCCACTGCCCTTGATGTCCCGAGACCGCGTCAAGCTGCGTCTCGCGCAGCGGGCCGCACGTCCAGCCGTCGATTTCAGGCAGCGTCGCCGCGAACGCCTGCGAAGCCGCGAGCGCCGCAACTGCCGCGGCTAGCAGAAATTTTCTAAATTTCATGAGGATTCCTCCAATCTCATCTATGCCGCTAAGTATAGCGCGTAACGAGAGCCTCGCGCAATCGGAACGCTGCGCCGGTTTATATGCGCCGCGCGTCGTCGCGAAATGTCGGCGGCATACGAAATGCGGCGGCGCAAGCGCTCTCGCACGGACAGAACGCGCGGCGCGTGTATGCCTCGTACTTTGCGGTTTCATCAAAATCCGCCGCATCCGGTAGTTAGCGCGGCACGCAGACAATTTCATATATGTAATGTAAAATAGTGAGCTGTAGCAACGTGCCGCGCAGGGACGCGGCGCGAAATTTATAAAATTATGAATCGAAGGAGCAACAGCCTTTGCGTAAATTTTTTATCAGAGTTTTCGGATGCCAGATGAATTCCTACGACGGGGACAGGCTGCGCACCGCGATGAACCACATGGGGTGGACGGAGTCGGCCGAGGAAGAGGCCGACGTCGTGATGCTCGTGACATGCAGCATCCGCGAAAAAGCGGAGCAGAAGGCCGCGAGCGAAATAGGGCGCTACGACCTCCAGCGGCGCAGGACGGGCAGGCCAGCCGTCGTCCTTGTAGGCTGCATGGCGCAGCGCATCGGGCGCGAGATGGCG
The DNA here is from genome assembly GCA_900545755.1 of uncultured Cloacibacillus sp. GTDB lineage: Bacteria > Synergistota > Synergistia > Synergistales > Synergistaceae > Caccocola. The sequence goes on from URAG01000065.1 coordinate 10,233, forward strand.
AAAAAATTCCCATGCGTCAAGCTCGTCTCCGGCCCTCGCCATCTCGGCCTTGTACCGCAGGCCGCGGCTGAGATCACGCCCGACTGCGCGCCGCGCTTTTTCATGGACGACGACCCACGCGCGCTCATCGACCTTGAAGTCGTGCCGACGGCGCGCACGAATCCTTTTAAGGCGTACGTTACGATAACCTACGGTTGCGACCGGTTCTGCTCCTACTGCATAGTCCCATATGTGCGCGGCAGGCTCCAGTCACGCGTGCACGAGGACATTCTGAACGAAGTGAAGACGCTCATTGCGGGAGGCGCGCGCGAAATTACGCTGCTTGGGCAGAACGTCGACGCCTACGGCAAGGATTTGAAAAACGGCTACGGCTTCGCCTCGCTGCTCGCAGATACGGCGGCTCTGCCTGGGCTTGAACGGCTCCGCTTCGCCACCTCGCATCCGAAGGATTTCGACGCCGACATACTCGACGTGATGCGCGACAACCCGACGATATGCCGCGCGATAAATCTGCCCGTGCAGTCCGGCAGCGACAGGATACTGCGCGAGATGAACCGAGGCTATACCTCGGGCCAGTATCTCGAACTCGTCGGCAGGATAAAGGCAGCGCTCCCAGACGTGAGCCTGACGACCGACCTTATCGTCGGCTTCCCGGGAGAAACGGAGGAGGATTTCCGCGATTCGTACCGCCTGCTCGAAACGGTGAAATTCGACATAGTCCACACTGCGGCCTACTCGCCGCGCGAAGGGACGCGCGCGGCCGTGATGGACGGGCAGATCGACAACCGCGTCAAGGCGGCGCGGCTCAATGAGATGAACGCGCTCCAGGCGTCGATCGCTCGCGGCTCTAACGAACAGTACGTCGGTCGGGATTTCGAGATACTCGCCGACGGCTGGGCACCGCGCGGCGAAGGCAGGATACAGGGGCGCACGATGACGGACAAGGTCGTCATAATCCCCGGCGATGAATCTGATTTCGGCAAGACGATACCCGTTAAGATAACGCGCGCGAGCCACTGGTCGCTCGAGGGCGAGCGGAGGGAGAAATGAATTTCCGCGCTTCCGGCAAACTGCTGACCGCGGCGGGGATTTTGTGCTTTGCCGTCGCCTTTCTGCTGCTGAACTCTTTTAAGGGAGAGTTCGGCAAAGATACGGCGGGGCTCTCGAACGAGATGCCGCAGATGGAGGACACGCTCGACGTGACGCCGAGGGCCGCGGCCCCAGCGCAGATCGGGGCGGAGCGCGTGGCCTCCGTAGCGCAGAGCGCGCCAGCCGCTGCGAAATGGGTCGTCTACGTCACCGGCGCGGTGCGTAATCCAGGCGTTTACGAGATAGCGCCGCAGTCGCGCGTCTACGAAGCGCTGAACGCCGCGGGCGGATTTTCGTCCGACGCCGACCAGGAGGCTATCAATCTCGCCGCGATGCTGGCGGACGGCGTTCATATAAAGTTCCCGCGCAAGGGCGAGGCGGTTCGGCAACCTTCCGCGCCCGCGGCTCAGCCGGCTCGGACCGTTCAGCCTGCGCCGCGCGTGCCTGCCGCCTCGGGCAAAATCAACATAAATACGGCGAGCCTCGGCGAGCTTGATACTTTGACCGGCATCGGGCCGAAGACGGGGCAGGCGATAATCGACTACCGCGAGGCCAACGGCCCGTTCCGCCGCGCCGAGGATCTCATGAAGGTCAAGGGCATCGGCCCGAAAAAATTCGACGCGATAAAGGACGACATAACGATTGGCGGTTAAGGAGGGGCCGCTCGCCGCGGCGCCCGCCTTTTTTATATTCGTCTCGCTCTGCGTCTCGATTTTGCTCGGCGTGCGCACCGCCGCGCCCGTTCCCGTAATCGCCGCCGTCTCGGCGCTTTTGTCAGCCTCGGCGATATTCGCTGGAACGGAGCGCGAGGTTCCAGGATGGCGGCGGATGCTCGCGCTCGTAGTAATTCTTTCCTTAATCCTATCTTTCATATCCGCCGCGCGGACGCGCGAAACAATTTCGTTTCCGAACAGTTTTGAAAGCCGCGGAAAAATCCTGCTCGCGCGCGAGTGGGGCAAAACGCGCGCATATCTAATAGAAACGCCCTATGGACGCGCCGCGGCCTATGCACGCGAAAATCTGCGCGATGGCGCGTCCGTTCGGCTGCGCGCCGCGTCGTTCGATTTCAAGCGCGCGGAAAAGCGCGGCGACTTCGACGAGGCGCTATTCTGGCGCGGGAAGGGCGCTGTCAAAAAACTGGAGCTTTTTGAAATCCGCGAGACGGCCCCGCCTTCGGGGTTCGCTGCGTGGAGGAACGGCCTCGACGCGCTCTTCCGCGCGCGGCTCATGCCGCTGAGCGCCGCTTACATGTCAGCGCTCACGACGGGGCGCAGGGGC
>URAG01000066.1 GCA_900545755.1 uncultured Cloacibacillus sp.
AGCCCCCACCTGCGACGTGGGCAGCGCCCTCTCTTTCAGTGAATCCCCGGAGCAGGCGGCCATGTGCACCAGCGCCGCCGTGGAGGGCTTTCACGAGGGCGGGGTCGCCTGCGTGCTGAAGCACTATCCCGGCCAGGGCGGGACCAACGCCAGCGAAGGAGCTTCCCTGACGGAGACCTGGGAGACGATGCGGACGACTTCGCTCTACCCCTTCCAGGCGGGCATGGCGGCCGGGGCAGACGCCATCATGGTCTCCCACGTCACCACCCCCAACGCCAGCAGCGACGGCCTGCCCGCCTCCTTGTCCCAGGAGATGATCACGAGCAAGCTGCGGGGCGAGCTGCGCCGCCTCTTTGCCCGGGGCGGTACGGCGGAGGGTCGGATGGAGGTGCGTGTCAGTTCCTTCGGCTTCAAATACGGAGCACCGCAGGATGCCGATTATATATTCGACGTGCGTTTCCTGCCTAATCCAAACTACGTTGACGATCTGCACATGCTTTCGGGCAAGGATGAAGCGGTGTGCAAGTATCTAAACGAATTCCCGTCGCTGAAAAAATTCCTCGACATGACAGTGCCCCTGCTAGACTACATAGCCTCCGTCTATTGCAAGACGGGTAAGAAGCAGCTCCATATCTGCTTCGGATGCACCGGCGGACGCCACCGCTCCGTCGCGGTCGCCGAGATGGTGGGGGCCGCGATAGCGTTGACGGGCAAGCGCGTAGTCACGACACACCGCGACATCGACAAAGGGAACACTCGGTGAACGGAGTCCTCTTTTGCCTTGTCTTCATAACAGCCTTTGTGGCAGGCGGCGCTTCCGTATATTTCGCGTCGTCGAAACGGATGCGCATACGCCGCGCGAAACATTCAAAGAGTAATATAATAACGAACGCGATGGAGTACAGGCTGTCGCTTGGCCCGCGCATAGTCGCAATTGGCGGGGGCACAGGGCTATCGACTCTCCTTAGCGGGCTTAAGGGTTTTACACGCAACATCACGGCGGTCGTAGCAGTCACGGACGAGGGCGGGAGCTCGGGACGGCTGCGCCACGAGTGGGGTATGCTGCCGCCTGGCGACATACGCAACTGTATCGTCGCGCTTGCTGAGAACGACAGTTCGCTGAACAGTCTGCTGAATTTCCGCTTCGACAGAGGAGAACTGAAAGGCCACAGCCTCGGCAACCTCATTTTACTAGCTACGACTGAGATGATGGGGGACTTCCAACGCGCGGTAGAGGAGCTCAACAAGATGCTTGCCATTCGCGGGCAAGTGCTCCCAGTGACGACTGAAAATGTAGTCTTAAGGGGGGAGACCAGGAATGGGGAGCTGCTGACCGGCGAGCTGGAAATTTCGGACCACGGCCAAGAGCTAGCGAAGCTCTGGATCGAGCCTTCGGACGCCGAGCCGCTTGACGCGGTTAAGCGGGCGCTCGCCGAGGCGGAGGCCATTGTGCTCGGTCCGGGCAGTTTATTTACAAGCGTGATGCCGAATATTTTACTGACCGAAATGGCTTCACTAATGCGCAGCGCGAAGGTTCCCATCATTTATATAGCGAACCTCATGACGCAGCCGAAGGAGACAGAGGGCATGAACATAGTCGCGCACGTCGACTGGATTGCCGGCATATTGGAAACGGTGCCTGACTATATACTGGCAAATCAATCTGCGATACCGGAGGAATTCGTGACGCGCTACGCGAGCATAGGCGCAGAGCCGCTCTATCTTTCGGCTAAAGAAGAAGAATATCTCGAATCTCTCGGCAGCGAAATCATCTACGGCGACTACTGCGAGATAAAGAATGGAAAATATCTGCGCCATAACGCGAAGCACCTTTCCGAGACGATAATGGAGATTGTGCGAGACAATAGGAAGAACTGAGGCGTTTACATGGAAAGCGTCAACCGGACCATTTGGGACGAATGGAGCGCGATGCCGGTAGAGGAGCAGGCTCGCGACGAAGCGGCTGGGATTCTCGACGGCCTACCTGCGCGTGGCCGTGACGAAGAAATCATGTTTACATCACCGAGGCTCTTCACCGTAAGACGGCTTATGCGTCTTTGGGGAGAGTGTTGGGCGTCTTCACCAGACGAACAGCAGGGAATAAGGCTCGTCGATACGCAGCGAAAAGGGAAAATCATCTTCGCGGCCGACAGTGGGCCGGCATACGCCATACTCTCGGCAACGCGCACAACTGCAAAGCGCACGCGGAACTGGGGCTGGGTGCGCGGCATATTCGGAAGCTGCGGAGCGCTTTACATGCCGAAGGCTGGGTACTATCTTATAATGCGTCCTCAGACCGGCAACGGCTCGGCTGAGCGTTTGCAGGCGATACTGAAATCATGCGGCTTTACAGTCGGCGTCAGGAAGCGCGCGACATACAGGGAACTCACGCTGCGCGACCAGCAGCAGATAGTGACTCTGCTATCGCGCATAGGGCTTGTAAAGACTGCACTCAGCCTAGAGGAGACGGCTATTTACCGTTCTATGCGAAGCCATGCCAACAAGCTCGTCAACTGCGACGCAGCGAACATCAACAAAAGCCTTGAAGCGGCGCGTGGACAAATTGAGCTGATACGCCGGATGGACGAACTCGGCATAACTGAAACGCTCCCGGAACCTTTTTTAGAGCTTGTTGCGGCGCGGAAACGAAATCCGAGCATATCTTTGAAGGAACTCGGTCAAACTTTACCGAGACCAATTAGCAAAAGTACGGTAGAATATAGATGGCGAAAGTTAGAACACATACTTCAGACGCAACTAAAGGGGGATGATGCCAATGTACTTAGGAAAAGCGGACGTTAACACATATGACAAAGGCGCCGGAAGAGAGTTTCTTGTCTCAAACGGGCGCGGGAGTTACGGCTTCTCCACGGTCATAGGTGCCAACACGAGAAGGGAACACGGGCTCCTGGTCGTCAGGAATGGGGACGAGCAGCAGCATTCCGTCCTAGTCAGCAAAATTGAAGAAACGCTATTCGACCGCAACAAAAAATATCAGCTTTCGACAAATAGATACAAGGATCTGGTTTATCCCGACGGTTACAGATACCTTCAGGAATATCAGGGAAATCCATATCCGAGCATGCTTTTCGTTATTCACAGCATCCTCCTGAAAAAATCTATATTTATGCCGCGCGGCAAAGACTGCACGGTGATAAAGTACGAGCTGCTCGCTGCTCCAGACAAGATCCGCCTCGACCTGCGTCCACTTTTAGCGCATAGATACAGCAATGTTGTATGCGCTGAGTCGAACAGCGCCGATTTCAGCGTATCGTCGGACAACGCGCACAGCATCAGCATCACTGGCAAGGGACGCACCAGCCGCGTGTCCGCCACCGCCGGCACATGGTCGCTCAAGCCGCTCTGGTTTGAAAACATCATCTACGAACAGGACGACCGCATTGACGCGCTGTCGGTCGACCACCTATGGTCGCCAGGTCTTATCTCGAACGAGCTTTCCGAGGGAGACGTCCTTTATCTCGTCCTCTCGCAGGAGCCGCAGCAGTTCAGCGCGAAACAGCTCGCCGCCATGGAGCAGAAAGCCGCGGCGCGCTTTGAAGACATCCTTGAACAGGCCAACATCCCGGCAAACAGCAGCGCCGAACAAGACATGATAGTTTCGTCATACCATCTTGTCGACGACCGAGAAGGCAGCGTAGCCCCGATATACACGGGCTACCCTTCGGTCAACACAAGGCCGCGCGACACATTTATAGCGCTTCCAGGCCTTCTGCTTGCGACCGGGCGCGAAGAAATCGCTCTTAAAACTCTGAAGTACTGGCTCAACGCCGCGGAGCAGAATGGCTGGGTCGTTCCGGAGAAAATCGCAAGCTGCGGCTATGCATTTGAAAACGGAGGAGCCGACAACGGCCTCTGGTTCGTCTACGCGGCTGGTAAATACATGAACCACGTCAAAGATGCCGGGCCCGAAGCCGAGAAACTTGCCAACGGCGTGAAACAGATAGTCGACAGATATCTCGGCGGCGTGCCGCAGCTCGATATCGTATGCGACTCGAACATGCTGCTCAAGCTCACCGTCTCCGACACGGCGCGCCACTGGATGGGCGCAAAGGCGGGCGATGAAGTAGTCGTCTCGCGCAAAGGTTATCTCGTCGAAATGAACGCGCTCTGGTACAACGCGCTGAAGACGGCTGAACAGCTTACCGGCGATAAACAGTACGGAGAAGCGGCGGAGAAGTGCGCTAAATCTTTCAACGACACTTTCTGGAGTTTCGACATGAACGGCCTCTACGACTGCGTCGATCCAGAAACATTCAAGACTGACAACTCCATCAGGCCGAACCAGATACTCGCCGTGTCGCTGCCATACAGCCCGCTCTCACCGGAGACCGCGCAGAAGGTCGTCCGCCTTTGCTGGAACGAGCTCTACACGACCTTCGGCCTCCGCACGTTAGACCCACGCCACGATAAATTCAAGGGGCGCTTCGAGGGCCGCGTAGACCAGCGTATCAAAGCCTGCTACCGCGGCATGGCGTGGCCATGGCTCCTTGGACAATTTATAACGGCCTACCTGAAATACAACCCTACAAGAAAGGATCTCGGGTGGGTGTTTATACGCCCGTTCACCTCACATATGCGCCATGGTTGCCTAGGCGGAGTAGCGCAGCTTTTTGACGGGATAATGCCGTACCGCCCGCATGGAGACGTGCTCAGCGCGGCGGCTCTCGGAGAACTGCTACGCGTGCTCCACGAAGACCTTGAAACTGGAGCATAAATTTTAAGCAGGTTTTTAGGTTAAGAGCTTCCGGAGATTTGACGGCCGGCGAAAAAAGCGTCAAAATCACCGAGAGAGGGATAAATTAAATGTGTATCCTTCTCTCGGTAAAATATAAAATCAAAGATACCTATAAGGAGGGCGTTTTCTCATGGCCAAGTATAAGGTTGCAATCAACGGTTTTGGACGTATCGGGCGTCTTTCTCTCCGTGCGTTCTTCACGAACGGGAAAGAAAACGAATTTGAAATAGTCGCTATCAACGACCTGACTCCGCCGTCGTCTCTCGCTTATCTTCTCAAGTACGACTCTGTTTTCCGTCGTTTCCCAGGAACCGTCGAGGTTGACGGCGACTACCTCATCGTAAACGGCCGGAGGATCAGAGCTCTCGCTGAGCCAGACCCAGCGAAGCTTCCGTGGAAGGAAATGGGCGTAGACCTCGTCATCGAATCGACTGGACGTTACACCGACGCGAACCAGGCGTCGGCCCACATTGCCGCCGGTGCGAAGAAAGTAATAATCTCTGCCCCTGCGAAGAACCACGACGCAACGATAGTCATGGGCGTCAATGAAGAGGTTTATGATCCAGCGAAGCACAACATCATCTCGAACGCTTCCTGCACAACGAACTGCCTCGCTCCGGTTTGTAAGGTCCTCCAGAACAAGTTCGGCATCAAAGAAGGACTTATGAACACTGTCCACGCTTACACGAACGACCAGAAGACGCTCGATTTCCCGCACAAAAACCTCTCGCGCGGAAGGGCGGCGGCGCTTTCCATCATCCCAACCAGCACCGGCGCAGCGAAGGCTATCTCTGAAGTTATGCCTGAGCTCAAGGGCAAGCTCAACGGATTCGCGCTCCGCGTTCCGACCCCTGACGTCTCCGTCGTAGACCTTACAGTGGTACTTGAAAAGCCAGCGACCGCCGATGACGTGAACGCCGCGATGAAGGAAGCCGCAGAGACATACCTTAAGGGAATCCTTGGGTACGAGCCGGAAGACCTTGTTTCGATGGACTTCGTCGGGGATACACATTCCTCAATCTTCGCGCCGCGCCATACTATGGCGATGGGCGACAAGATGATAAAGCTCCTCTCGTGGTACGACAACGAGTGCGGCTACAGCAACAGAGTCATAGACCTCGCAAACTACATTCTCAAAAAAGGACTGTAACGCCATGCGCCTGAAGACCTTTTCTCCCTCGGATGTTGCGGGTAAAAAGGTTCTGGTCAGGGTGGACTTTAACGTCCCTCTGGCTGATGGCCAGGTCAGCGACGACACACGCATCAAGGCTCATCTTCCCACTCTAAGGGCCCTACGCGACGCCGGAGCTAAAATAGCGCTCGTCTCGCACCTAGGGCGGCCGAAGGGAACGGTCAACCTCAAATATACACTCGAGCTGGTTGCCAAGGAACTCGCAAAGCTGACGGGCTGGACAGTACGCTTCGTACCGGACTGCATCGGCGAGAAGGTAGACGAGGCCGTCGCCAATTGGAAAGAGGGGGAAGTGCTCTTACTCGAAAACGTCCGCTTCTATCCTGGAGAGGAAAAGAACGACATTGAGTTTGCAAAGAAACTCGTCAAGAACTTCGACGTATTCGTCATGGACGCCTTCAGCGCCGCGCATAGGGCGCACGCTTCTACACGCGCAGCGGCGGAACTAATTCCGTCGTTCTCAGGCAAGCTCATCGAACGCGAGATCGCGATGCTCTCGGCCGCGCGCGATGAGCCGAAAAAACCCTTCGTTTTAATCCTCGGCGGCGCCAAGGTCTCAGATAAAATTGCAGTCGTTGAGAACATGCTTAAGAAAGCCGATACGATACTCATCGGTGGCGGGATGGCTTTCACCTTCCTCAAAGCGCAAGGGCTCGAAATAGGCAAGTCACTCTGCGAGGCGGAGAAGCTCGACTTCGCGGCAAAGATGCTTGATGAGGCGAAAGCGCTAGGCGTGAAAATATTGCTTCCAGTCGACGCGATAGTAGCGCCGGAATTCAAGGCAGACGCGCCTGCGATGGCCGTCAAAGCCAACGCCATCCCGCAGGACGAAATGGGCCTCGACATCGGCCCAGAAACGGCGAAGCTCTTCACGAAAGAGATACTCGCCGCGAAGACGATCCTTTGGAACGGCCCTATGGGCGTCTTTGAGATGCCGGCCTTCGCCATGGGTACTGAAGCGGTAGCCAAAGCGCTCGCCGAAGCGACTGCAAACGGAGCGCTGACCGTCGTCGGCGGAGGAGACTCTGCCGCCGCAATAGCGCAGTTCAAAATGGAGGATAAGGTTTCACACGTCTCGACGGGCGGAGGAGCGAGTCTTGAATTCTTTGAAGGCAAGAGCCTGCCGGGCATCGAGCCTTACGTAATAGGCTAACGCCAAATCTTATGAACGCCTTCATTAACAGTGGAGGCGTTCATTTTTTATATAATGTTATTAAAATTATATGACATTATGAATAATGTAGAATTGAGGGCTCAAAAGCCCCAGCAGCGGTGCGGCGACGAGAAAGGAGCTTATCATCACGCGTTTATGATACACAGCGCTTGCAGCTTTCTTTTCGACTCGACGCCGATGATTATAACTAGTCTGTAAATGGAGGAATCATCAATGCGCAGGAAATTCATCGCCGGAAACTGGAAGATGAACTACGGACCAGCGGCCACATGTGAATTTTTTAATAAATTTGGAGAGGAACTGAAAGAAGCTAAAGAGGTACAGGAAGCCGTAGCGGCAGGAACAGAAGAGATTGCCTTCTTTGTCCCAGCAGTTTCGCTTCTAACTGCGGTAAATACAGCAAAGGAACTGCCCATAATAATAGGTGCAGAAAATATGCATTGGGAGAAGAGCGGAGCTTTTACCGGAGAGACCTCCGGCCCGATGATTACGGAGATCGGCGCGACTCACGTCCTTATAGGCCACAGCGAGAGACGCCATATCTTCCGCGAGACAGACGAAGAACTCAATAAAAAGGTACACGCCGCGATAGAGTGCGGGCTCGTCGCCGTGCTCTGCGTCGGAGAGACGCTCGAAGAGCGCGAGAGCGGAAAGGCCTTCGACATTATGAAGAGACAGTTTGTCGAAGGGCTCAAAGGGATCGACGGCGAGACGCTCGCGCATAAAATGATAATAGCTTACGAGCCTGTATGGGCTATAGGCACTGGCAAGACGGCTAGCGACGCGGACGCCGAAGAGGTCTGCGGTTTCATCCGCGGGCTCGCGAAAGAAAATTTCTGCGACAAGACTGCCGACGAGCTCATTATCCTGTACGGCGGCAGCGTCAAGGCGGACAACACGAAAGGCATAATCTCGCAGCCCGACATCGACGGCGTCCTCGTAGGCGGCGCTTCGCTGAAGCCGGACAGCTTCATGCAGATTGTTAAGAACGCACTGTAAAGGATAACGTTATAAAGAGTAACATAAATAAGGATATTATATGACTTTACAGTCATAAAAAGTCATAGTAAGTCATAGTAAAAAATCAGTATAAAGCCCCTCTCGGGATTTTCGAGAGGGGCTTATATAACATAAGATAAATTAGTTATAGGACATCGCCCTTTCCAGTCGCGCGGAAGTGGTGCAATGCTCTTGACTGGATATCGAGATATTACACTCGCGGGCGTATATAGTCAATAGGGTTATGCGCCGCGGAGGTCTATATGCGTGTAGCCTTTGCGGTCGTAGGGGAGTGCGCGGAGTGTCGGGACGCAGAACTTGACGAGCGTCGCAATCTCTGATGGGCGCACGCCGTGAACTACGATATCAGCGGCGCGCGCGGTCAAGTGATTGCTCCGCGGCACGCCGCCGACTTCCGCATTATGTTCCTCGCAACGGTGTCCGCTCGTTATGATAATCGGACGGCCTCCGAGTAGCTCGCGCAGTTTTTCAAGGCCGTCAATCAGCGCCCGCGGCGGCTCGATTTGCGAGTGACCGCGCCTGCACCGACACGCGAACTCATCAAGCGCGAAGTGCGCGCTAATCATTCGGCGCGTCATGGCGGTCTCCATGCGCGGCGCGTACCGCGATTGTAAGCTCTATCAATGTGCTGTTGAGCGCTTCGAGCTTGCGTTCCATGCGAACGAGAAGATACGCGGCTACGGCTACGGAAAACATGCCCTCTAGTGCGCCCGTGTTAATTATGTCCTCCATGATAGTAACCTCCTATACGCACAGAGCGGAGGCTTTCGGCCTCTGCTCCGCGTCGGGTTGGTGTGTGGGGTTGTACCGTTACACGCCGCCGCCGGTGTCTGGCGTGAGCGTGATTTCGGTCGTGGTGGTTTCGATGAGTTCCGCGCCGTCGCAACTCGCGAGCGTGACCGCGAACGGCTGATTCTCTAAGATATAATCTACTGCGGCCTGTACCTTCGCCGCGCCTTCGGGTTCTGCAAGCGTCGGGGCGGCGTAGTTCATCGAGACGGTGAAAGATTTACCTGTTTCGGTGAGAAAAACTATCGAGACTTTTTTCATGCTTTACACCGTCCTTTCTATTCCGTTTCGAGTAGTTCAGTGTCGTACTTTCTGACGGACGCGACGGGGTACTCGAGAAGCTCACCCATTGCGGAGGCGAGACCCGAGAGAACGTCCGCAGTAGCCGCCGCACCGATGTTGCTCAAAGAGAGCGTTTTCGTTACGGTTTTGCCTTCCTGCTCTCCGAGGGATATCGTGAGAGAGAGGCGAGAAGATATGTGCTTAAATACTGCCATGTCCTCAACTCCTTCAAATGTTGTGCAATATTGCATATACACTATAACACAATCATTGTGTATAAGTACGGCGCTTGTGTATAACTATCGGAAACAATCTCAATCTAGGCTAGAGGGGTGGACTGTGCGGCTAGGGGTGTGGCCTGTATGGCTACCAGAAAAGAATAACGAACATATAAGCATAAAAGAAAAAGAATAGCGGCGGCGGCGGGGAAGTCTCACGAGAAAAAACAAAGGTGCGGCGGCGAGCCGCCGCTTCTGTGCTATGCGTGAAAGTCGCTTGCACGTGTGCGGCCTCATAACTGCCCGAAAATCGCACGAGGACGCGCGAGGACGAAACGCCGCCGAACGTCCGAAGCTCCCGCTACGCCGCGCCGCCCTGTCGCACAATCCGAGCCTCTCCCGTTGTCGCATAACGTTTGCTATGCCGCGCCCGCCTTCGGCGGTCGTTCGCTACTTACGCGCCTAGTCGGCGCGTAATCCGCCGACATAGCCGCACATTATGCGACAGCGGGGCCCTCTCCGATTGTGCGACAAAGCGCGCGGCTCCGCTCCGTTGCTATGACAGACGCCGCGCCGCCCGGTTGCGCGCAAGGCGCAACCAAGCGCGCGGCTTCGGTGACGGGCAAGGGCTTCGCGCATGTGCGGCCTCATGCGGCGGCTTCTCGCAGTTCCGCGCCGCCTTTGACGCTTTCCGCGCTTCTGTCTCTTCGGCGGCGCGGGCGCGCTTCGTCTGTTCTGCTGTTCTCACACGCTCGCGCGCCGTGTAGGATATCCCGTCCCCCGCCCCGTACCTCAAATATTTTTGCTCGGGCTTCGCCCGCTTCGCGGGCTTGCCCTCGCGGCGCGGGCTATCCCCACCCCGCCCGCTCTTTTCGTTCCGCGCGGCCTCTTGGTGCTTCTGCGGCCTTGTCGATTTTCGCGGCCTCGTGTAAATGGTGGCGGTCTCTTGTCGCGTCCGTCGCGTTGCTGATTACCGCGGCGGCGGGGTAGTATGGCCTTGAATATAACGAGCCTTGAAATGTTGTAAATTCGGAAAAGCCGAATCAGTCAGAGCCTATAAAGTCAGTGATAATCAGTGCTGGCCGCGTTTGCTCTGTAGCCCGGGCGCAGAGCATTATTAACTATTACGGCCTCCGCGATAATATCACGGAGACCGCGGAAGATTGTACACGAGGCGCGCCGCCGTCAAGGGTCTGACGAGCGCTCACGCGCCGCGGCGTTGCCGCGCCCTTGACGGCTCATCGTGTGGGCGCTGCTTCTGCGCGAGGCCGCGGCGAGTGTATATCTGCCCTGTATGTTGTCTGTATGTATCATCTGTGAGTGACGGCGAAGCCGCGGCCTATGTCGGCAAGAGTGGCGCAAAACTAGGCTATGACTGACTTTACGGCACTTTTTACGTTGACGTATATCCCCCATAGGGATATAATAATAGATAACAAACCGCCCTGTCGGGCTAGGACAGAGCGGCGAGCACAGACTAATAACGGAGGTATTAGCCATGCAGAATTATCTTACCACGATAACCCCGACACATCTACTGACTTATGACGCGATTGCGGCACTCGGCGCAACGATGTCTGACGGCGAGTGGAGACAGCTCACGAAACTGCGCGCGCGGCTCATAATGGAGCAGACATTTGAGCGCATACACGACGCACCGCCCGAAGTTATCAAGCGACTGCGGAGCACTACGCTTATTGATTGCGGCGTATGCACATCGAAATTCAGTCCGATGTTCAAAATCGGCATGTTCTGCATAACGCGGTTTGAACATGATAGCCGCAAATGGTATATGGACTGTATGACGCGCTACGAATGGGACGATAAGCGGCGGCGGCAATTCAGTAGTATGCTCTTGGCTTTAGGCTATCGAGGCGCGATGTCCATACCTGCGGCGGATAAATATAAACCACATGAAATATATGCGGGCGGTCTGCTCGCGGAGGATTTGGGCTTGTCGGGTCTCGCGGTATATGCTCAGATATTTACGGGCTTTTGCGCGAATACGCTTGACGTGCTGTCGGAGCATAATTATATCGTCGCATAGTCTGATAGGCCGCGGCGAGTATGTTATAATGGGCTTGTCGAGGCCGCGGCCTCGTGAGTTTGAGCGATAAAATGCACTGATTGAGTGAGCCGTGATAGGCTCACTTTTTTATTGCCCGCGCTCTGAATGTCAATACATTTTCGCGCGCCCGCGATATCGCCCGCGGTCTGCGCGCTCGCCGCGGCCTCGACGTGAGCAGTCAAGGGCGCGGCCTCGCCGCGGGGCGTAAGCCCTCGCAGACCCTTGACGGCGGCGCTGGACGCTTAAAATATCCCGCCGTTGCCGTGATATCATCACGGCGGCGATAATTGTAATCCTGATAACTCGTCATAATCTTCGCCGCGGCCTACGTAATCGGCTCAACCTTATCAGCCGCCGCGGTGTACGCATAGGCCGCCCGAAACACGGAGAGGCCGGCAGAACGCCGCGCCGCCGTAGAGGTAGGCGGCGCGCCGATACCTCGGTGGGGGCGGGGATGCACCGGGCGCGACGCAAGCCCGCGAAGCGGGCGAAGCGGAGCGAAGCGCAAGGAGAGGGGCGGGGAATGACAGAGGCGGCGAACGGCCAAGGCGGTGCGCCGTGTCGATAACATTGCAGACGTGACCGCGCCGCACGTGAGGCGCACTCGCGCGAAATCCTGCGTCGGCGCGGAACTACTAGAGCCGCGTAGCCCTGCGGCGCGCAGAGCGCGCGGCTGGGCGTCGCGGCGCACGCCCCGCACGAGGCACAGCCGAGAGGCGGCGCAGAGCGCGCAGAAGAGCGCCCAAACGCCGAAGAGCGCCGCCCGCGTTATCGCGGGACGGAGAGGCAACAAGAGGCCAAGCGGCGGGACTGAGGCGGCACGATGGCATTGAGCCGCCGAACGTGGCATAAGAGACCTTATGTCACGAGCCGCGCCGCGGGCTGATAACGGAGTGCCGCCCGTGTCTTATAATTGCGCGATTATAAGACACGGGCGGCGGGGACGGAGTTATCAGCCCGCGGGGTCTTTCGCGGCGGTTCGGCGGCGCCCTTTCGGCGGGCAACGCCTACGGCGCGCCGCAGACTTTCGCGGGGCTTAGACTTTGACGGCGTGTTTCG
>URAG01000067.1 GCA_900545755.1 uncultured Cloacibacillus sp.
GGGGTCGCATTCGTTGTTCATTATGTATGCGGCGGCGATTTCGCTGTTTTCTTCACCGACGTACAGGCAGGAATTTTTTATCGCTTCCGTCACCATTTCGAGCGACGGGAATCCGCCTTTGTTGCCGTTCGGCAGGAAGTCCTTCGACGCGAGCTCGTGGCACATCATTTCGTAGAAGGCCATGACATCGTCTAGTTCTTCTATTTTTGCCTCGCGTATTATCATTTTTATCCGCCTCCGTTCTTTTGTATGGCGTTATGATAGCAGAGCCGGCGCGCTGAGTGTACGAAAAAGCCCCGGGGCTTTCGCCCCGGGGCTTGGTTTTGCTTTGCCGCGTGAATCGCCGGAAGGCTTAGAAGCTTTCCTGCGCGTTTCTCGCTATGATCTCTTCCTGCTGGTAGTTGTCGAGGTCTACGAAATAGTCGCTGTAGCCCGCGACGCGGACGAGAAGGCCGCGGTAGTTGTCGGGGTGGGCCTGGGCGTCGCGCAGCGTCGCTTCGTCGACGACGTTGAACTGGATGTGGTGCCCGCCGAGCTTGAAGTAGGCGCGGATGAGGTTCTTGACGCCTTCGATGCCTTCTTCGCCGGCGAGGACGGAGGGCAGGAAGCGCTGGTTGAGCAGCGTTCCGCCGGACTTGACCTGGTCCATCTTGCCGAGCGACTTGACGACGGCGGTCGGGCCGTGGCGGTCTGCGCCGTGGCTCGGGCTGGTACCGTCGGACTCGGGCATTCCGCTGAAGCGTCCGTTCGGCGTCGCGGCGAGCTTCTGCCCGAAGTAGTTGTGGCAGGTGGTCGAGAGCATGTTGAGGTGGTAGGTCGGGCCGAGGATGCTGTGCTTGCCGTCTATGTTGCGGAAGAGGCTGTCGTACACCCTTCTCATTATGTCGTCGGCGTAGTCGTCGTCGTTGCCGAAGAACGGCGTCTTGTTCCACAGCGTCAGACGCATCGCCTCGTGGCCTTCCCAGTTGGCCTTCATCGCGTCGACGAGTTCCTGAAGCGTGTAGGTGCCTTCGTCGTAAACGTGCTTCTTTATCGCGGAGAGGCTGTCGGTGATGGTGCCTATGCCGCAGCACTGGATGTAGTCGCTGTTGTAGCGCGGCCCGCCGTTATAGTAGTCCTTTCCGTTCTGGATGCAGTCGCGGATGACGCAGGACAGATATGTCGCCGCCATGTTCGTGGCGTACTGGTAGCGGAGGTAGTTGTCGACGCCGATCTTCGTATCTACCACATAGGCCATCTGCTTTTCAAAGGCCGCGTAGAGGTCGTCGAATGTCTTGAACTCGGAGAGCTCGCCCGTCTTTATGCTGACCTGTTTGCCGGTGAGGAGGTCTACGCCGTTGGAGAGGGCGTACTCAAGGAGTTTCGGCACGTTGAGGTAGCCGTGGAGCAGGTAGGCTTCCTTGCCGGAGCAGCCTGTCTCGATGCATCCGCTGGTGCCGCCTTCGCGCGCGTCCTCAAGCGTTTTGCCGACTCGCATCTGTTCCTGAATTACCATGTCGGCGTTGAAGACCGACGGATAGCCCATGCCGTTGCGGAAGACTCTTGCGGCGGCGCGGATGACGTTGTCTGGCGTGCGTTCGCTGACCTGGATGTTGCCCTGCGGCTGGAGCAGGCGCAGCTCGTTGAAGAGTTCGAGGCAGATGTAGGTGACTTCGTTCGAGCCGTCGGTGCCGTCGCGCTTGAGGCCCGCGAGGTTGATGTTCGTGAAGTCGTTGTATGTGCCGCTTTCCTTCGCCGTTACGCCGACTTTCGGCGGGGCCGGGGTGTTGTTGACTTTAATGAAGAGGCAGGCGAGGAGCTCTTTCGCCTGGTCGCGCGTAAGAGTACCGTCTGCGATACCCTTCTCGTAGAACGGCCCAAGGTGCTGGTCGAGATGTCCTGGGCTCATGGCGTCCCAGCCGTTGAGCTCGGTGATGGTCGCAAGGTGGACGAACCAGTACATCTGGACGGCCTCCCAGAAGTCGCGCGGCGCGTGAGCGGGAACCCAGCGGCAGACGTCGGCTATCTTGAGGAGCTCGGCCTTGCGCGTCTCGTCCTTTTCTTCAGCCGCCAGTTTTTCGGCGAGGTCGGCATGGCGCTCTGCGAAGATGATGACTGCGTCGCAGGAAATGTCCATTCCCTGAAGCTGCTCGTCTTTAGCGGTCGCTTCGGGGTCGTTGATGAAGTCGAGCTTCGCGCGGGCTTCGGCGATGTCCTTCTTCATGTCGAGGGCGCCCTTCTGATAGATGAGGTTGTCCAGCGAGGTGTGTCCGAGCGCACGCTGTTCTCCGAATTCAGTGAACGTGCCGGCCTCGTAAAGAAGGTTCCAAGCCTCGGGCATACGCTCGAAAAGCTTGTCTCTCATGCAGCGGCCGCGCCAGTATGGCTCGACTTCCTTCTCGTATATGTCCATATCGGCGGACGACACAGTGTAGTTCTGCTGGGCACGCGTCGTGAGGACTTCAAAGTCGTGACGCGAGTGGCAGGTAAGCTCAGGGAAGGTCGAGACGGCTTTCGGGAATGGGCCGCGCTCACCGACAATGAGCTCGTCCTTGCCGATGTATATCGTCTTGTTCTCGCAAAGGTGCTTGAAATTCGCTCCGCGAAGCACAGGCATCGGGAGCTTGCCTTCGTGCTCACGATAGAACTCAGTTTCGAGCAGAGCTCTTTCGATTGAAATACTGGGATGCTGGTCGAAGCTGGCGTCGCGGAGTCTCTTCACGCGCTCGCTCGACGGAGCGGCGGCCTTCTGTACTTCTTCGCTCATCTGACCGCAGCAGCAGGGTGTTTTGATGTTTTCAGCCATTGTTGTTAACCTCCTTACAGGATTTTGTATCTCAGGTTTGTTTCTAAATTTATAGAACTCCCGGCGGATTACCCGCCGATGTGTACCTTCAGCCCGTAGCTCTCAAGTATCTCCGCCGCATGATGCGTCTGGTTCTCCGTCGGCGGCATGAGGTCGTTGAGCTTGTACTCCATGTGCCAGCGCTCGTGCTTTCCCTTAGCTACAGTGTGGTACGGCAAGATGTTGACTCCAACCACGCCGCGCAGCGGCGCGACGAATTTGCCTATCGCGTGCATATTTTCATCGCCGCTGTTGAGTCCCGGCATGAACGGGATGCGGACGTTGATATTTGCGCCAGCCTCGGAAATGGCGGCGAGGTTCTCAAGTATCACTATGTTGTCTACTCCGGTGTATTTTTTATGCTGTTCAGGATCCATGTGCTTTATATCGTAGAGGAAGAGGTCGGTCCGTTTCGCTACGTCAATGATTACGCGCTTCTGCGCGAAGCCGCATGTGTCGAGGCAGCGATGGTAGCCCTGCGCGCCGCATGCGTCTAGTGCGTCGATGAGGAATTCCGGCTGCATAAGCGGCTCTCCGCCTGAGAATGTTACGCCGCCGGTGCGGAAGAAAATTTCGTCCTTCTTGAGCTCAGCCATAAGTTCATCGACCGAGTATGGCTTCCCGCAGAGTTCGCGCGCCTCTGGCGGGCAGGCCGCGCAGCAGGCGCCGCAGCCTGTGCAGAGCGCCTCATCGGTGACGAGCGCGCCCTCGCGGACCGATATCGCCCCATTTGGGCAGGCCTTGATGCAGGAGCCGCAGCCTATGCACTTCTCCGAACGGAAAAGAACCGTCGGCCTTACAGATTGGCTCTCAGGGTTGTGACACCACCAACAGGCGAGCGGGCAGCCCTTCAGATGCACGGTCGTGCGCGTCCCGGGCCCGTCGTGGATAGAATATTTCTTAATATCGAATATAATTCCGCGTTTACTCAAAGCTCACGTTACCCTCCTCCGAAATGTCCAGCTCCACATGCTTCGCGAAGTAGTATTTGCGTATGAAGCGTTCCTGCACCGAGAAAGACCAGTGTACGTCGCGGACGTAGTCCGCAGCTCCGTTAAAGTCATGCTCGCGTAGCAGCTTTATCATCGCGGCGTGCTCGTCGAGCGAATGCACCTCCCACTCCTTCACAAAGGCCTTGTTCCTAGGGAAGTCATAGAGGCGCTCCTTGCGGATCTTTATAGCGTGCAGCATCTCCGTGTTGTCTAACATGTCGAGGTAGACGTTGTGAAACCGCAGGTTCGCCTCGTAGAAGACGGAGAAGTTGTTGTGGTCCAGAGCTTTCCTCATCTGCTGGTTGTATTTCTCCATCGCGTCGGCGTCCGCGTCGCGCAGCCTCACTGCTACAAGCAGAAGCGCCGCTGACTCCAGAGCGCCGAGGATTTCGTAAATGTTGCGGATCTTCTCCAGCGTCAGTACGTTCACTACGACGCCCCTGCGCGGATAAATCGTCACAAACCCTTCGGACTCAAGCTGAAAGAGAGCGTCGCGCAGCGGCGTGCGGCTCATTCCAAGCTCTCGGCTGATGTCGTTGAGGTTTAGAAAAGCCCCGGCCCTCAGCCTGCCTTCGTTCATTTGCACGCGGAGATAATCGTAGACCTGTTCCTTCAACGATTTTAGCGTGAAGTGCAAATCGCACGTCATAAAATTCTTCCCCTCTCGCATCGTAATTGTAGCACAGATATATCAGTTTGCCAATCTATACTCAATTTTTCGCAACAATTTCGTTCGTTGGCTTCCGCTTAATTCTGTAATATCAAGCATTTTTTAGCCGTTACGCCCTCTACACCGTGATATTTTTCTAATAATTATCCACGTCCTTTGTAAATCGACGCCGTTTCCGTGCGCTTATTATAATTCTAATAGCGTAGACGCGGAAACATCATAAAGAAAGGGATTACAGCTTTGCGAAAAAAGGTTATACTTTACAAATCGGGGGAAATTCCGTTTCCACACCGGAACGTCGACCGAAAGACCACGAAAGGGGAATTCCTATGAGAATACAGACGTTCAAACTCGAAAGACAGTTCGCGCTCTACAAGGCAAAGGCCAAGTACATGCTGAGCCAGACTTCGTGCGAAGGATGCTCGATGCAGGAGATCCTCGACATGGCCGACGCTGAATGCCGGCAGTGGTGGAACAACCTGAGCCTCGGCTACACGAAGCCCGAGGGTTTCCTCCCCCTGCGCGAGGCGATTTCCGCACGCTATTCTTCGATACGCCCCTCCGACATACTTGAGCTTGCGCCCGAAGAGGGCATCTTCATCTTTATGAACAACATGCTCGAGCCTGGCGACGAGGTTATCGTCATGCACCCGACGCTTCCCTCGCTTTACGAGCTTCCGCGGGCGCTCGGCTGCACAGTCATAAAGTGGCCGCTCGAAGTGACTAGCTGGGGCTGGCGGCTTGACGTCAACTTCCTCGTCGAACATATATCGCCGAAGACGAAGCTGCTTATAATGAACGTACCGAACAACCCGACCGGCTTCATACCCGTCCGCGCCGAGATAGACAGGATACTCAACATCGCCGACCGCAACGGTACGTGGATATTCAACGAAGAAACATATCGCGGCATGGAGCACGACCCCGGAGCTGCGCTTCCGTCGCTCGCCGACCTATATCCGCGCGCGACGGTCGTCGGCGGCCTCAATAAATACGGACTTCCAGGCACGCGTATCGGCTGGATCGCTACGAAGAACCGCCAGATACTCAACGACTGCGCCGCATTCAAGGATTACACGACGCTCTGTAACAACGCGCCGGGCGAAGTGCTCGCGACGATAGCTATGCGCAATGCGCCGGATCTACTCGAACGCAATCACAAGATAGTGCTCGAAAACCTCGCTATAGCGGAGGCGTTCTTCCGCAAGCACCGCGACGTCTTCCAGTGGATACAGCCGAACGGCGGCGCGACCGCCTTCCCGAGGCTCTTGCCGCCGTACGACGTTACGGAGATGTGCGAGCGCGCGATGGCCGAGAAACAGCTTCTTATAATAGGAGAGCGCGCTTTCGGCCTCGACACAAACAACTTCCGCCTCGGCCTCGGACGTCTCGACTTCAAGGAGGCGCTCACCGTCTTCGCCGAGCTCGTCGAAGAGATGCAGAACGGAGCCAAAAGCAAAAATTAACGCCGCGCGGTAGGCCGCGCCCGTTACAAACCTTATATAAAAAGGAAATTAAATCAGGAGTGATGCAACAATGCGCTATTCGGACAGAATTTTGAAGACGCCATCGTCCTTCATCAGGGACATACTCAAGGTCACGGAAGACCCGTCGGTCATCTCGTTCGCGGGCGGCCTTCCCAACCCGATATCGTTCCCGCAGGAGGCCCTCAAGGAGTCGGCGTGCAGGATAATAGACGAGTTCCACGGCAAAGTCTTCCAGTACTCGACGACTAACGGCTATGCGCCGCTGCGCCAGTACATTGCAGACAAGTACAACCGCAACTACGGCCTCAGCTTGAAGCCTGAAAACGTCCTCATCACAACCGGCTCGCAGCAGGCGCTCGACCTCATGGCGAAAATCCTGCTCAACAAGGGCGACGGAGTAATCATAGAGGAACCCGGCTACCTCGGCGCGATACAGGCATTCATGATGTTCGAGCCGACCTTCTACCCCGTCACGCTCGAGCATGAAGGGCTTAAGCTCGACGAACTTGAAGCCGCGCTCAAGAAGGGCGTCAAGTTCGCCTACACCGTGCCGAACTTCCAGAATCCGACCGGCCTTACATACACGCAGGAACGCCGCGACGCGATATACGAGCTCTTCAACAAGTACGACACCGTGCTCATCGAAGACGACCCGTACGGCGAGCTGCGCTTCAAGGGGAACAAGCTGCCCTACATAGGCGCGGGCAGGCTCGCGCACAGCGTCATCCACGGCTCATTCTCCAAGACCGTAACGCCAGGCATGCGCCTCGGTTTCATGATCACGCAGGACGACGAGCTAATGCAGCATCTCATCACGGCGAAGCAGTCCAGCGACCTGCACACTAACATCTTCTCGCAGTACATGATCTACGACTACCTTGCGCACAACGAGTACCAGCAGCACGTCGACAAGATAGTAGCGCTCTACAAGGAGCAGTCTGACGCGATGCTCTCCGCGATAAAAGAATACTTCCCCGCCAACGTCAAATATACTGAGCCGGACGGCGGTATGTTCATCTGGGTTACGCTTCCCGAGGGAATGTCGGCGCTCAAGCTCTTCCACAAGGCGATGGAGAAGAAGGTCGCCTTCGTGCCCGGCGACCCGTTCTACGTCGGCAAGAGCGACGTCAACACCTTCCGCCTCAACTACACAAACTCGACCGATGAAGTGATCCGCGAAGGAATCAAGCGCCTCGGCGAAGTCATCAAAGAAGCGATGGCAAGCCGCGAGCGTTAACAAACGGCGGGAAATTCAAAAACGCACGCCCCGCGCCGCAAAGCGCGGGGCTTTTTCGTACCCCCGGCGGCGGAAGCGCAATGCGAGGCTATGGCGTTTGACAGAGGCTCAAGCATACGCAAGTTTTCTGTACGCGCTGTGAATACGGCTGACATTTAAGGAACGAGCAAAACCGCCGCTGCGCCAGCAAAGTTTCGCACGCGTCAAAATTTTGTCCGCCGCCGCAATTTCGTGTACAATAGGAAGCGCCGGAGGTGCAAAACATGACAGCAGCCCCTAATATGAACCCCAAGCTGAAGATACTGATTCCCGTCGTCCGCGGCCTCGCTAGGATACTCGGCAAGGATTACGAGGTAAACCTCCACGACGTCTCGATTCCCGAGCGTTCGCTCGTGCTCTGCGAGAACGGCTACGTCACAGGGCGCAGCGAAGGCGGCCCGATGACGGACTTCGGCCTGCTCATGCTCCAATCCGAGGAATACCAGAGCCGCGAAGGCGTTTTCAACTACCTCGCGAAGAACAACCGCGGCGAACTTATAAAATGCAGCTGCATCTTCATCCGCGACGAGAACGACAAAATCATCGGCTTCCTCTGCATCAATTACGACCTCAAAAAAGCCATAGCGGCGCAGGAAATTATCGAGAACCTGCTGCGCGTCGAGATGGGCGGAACTGGAGCCGAGCCGGCCGAAGAGCCCGGCGTACGCTTCCCTGAGCCAGTGCGCGAGTCCTTCGCGCAGGACATCGACGAGGTCGTCGGAGACTCGCTCGCACAGGTCAAGCGCCGCATCGGCAAGCCCTTCAAATATCTCACTAAGCCCGAGAAAAAAGAGGTCGTCCGCGAGCTGCACGATAAAGGCTTTTTTCTGCTCAAGGGTTCGGTCGACATACTCGCCGCCGAGATGGGCAATACTAAATTTACAATCTATTCCTACATAAGAGAGACACAAAAAAAGGGCTAGTCCCAGCTTTGCCTTTTAAATCTCAGTTTTGCAGCACAAACGCCGCCGTGCAGCAAAGCTTGTGAAGTCGTGCCCTATGTATAAATTATCGCCCGGACACTTGACAAAGTTTCATAAATAGCTCAAAATATTCTATGTGGATAACAAAAATTTGATAAATTTAATCATTTTTTTGATATGCGCGCTCACCGCAAATTCGCAGCAATTCGTCAATATCCAACCGCCCGGCCTACGCGCCGTGCGTATCCGTAAGGAGGGAGCAGGGGTATGGAGCTAATCGAGAGACACCCGATACTGGAATTCAGTCACGGGCGCGAGGTGACGTTCACCTTCGACGGTAAGGAGCTGAAGGGCTTCGAGGGAGAGCCCATAGCAATGGCGCTTCATGCTAACGGCGTACAGGTTTACAGAGTCACGCCGGAGATGAAGAGGACGAGGGGATTTTTCTGCGCCATAGGCAAGTGCAGCTCGTGCTTCATGGTCGTCGACGGAGTTCCCAACGTCCGCACCTGCGTCACGCCTCTCGCCGAAGGAATGAAGGTCGAGACGCAGAAGGACAAGGGCCGCGTGCCTATGGAAGTTTAGGAGGAGGAAGAGATTATGAAGAAAGTATATGAGACCGACCTCCTTGTGGTAGGCGGAGGAGCCGCAGGGCTCTGCGCCGCAGCGGAAGCCGCGGGAGCGGGAGCGAAAGTCACCGTCATAGAAAGCGACCTCCACCCAGGCGGGCAGCTCGTCAAGCAGACGCACAAATTTTTCGGTTCGCGCGACGAATACGCGGGTACGAGAGGCTACAAGATAGCCGGAATCCTCCTCGACGAGATAGCGTCGCTCGGAGACAAGGTAGACATACGCTGCAATTCGACTGTCACCGGCTTCTATCCCGAAGACGGCGTCTATACGGTAATGGAAGGCGAAGAAAATTATTACAGGGTCAAGGCGAAGAAAGCCGTCGTAGCGACCGGCGCGCAGGAGCGCATGATCCCATTCCCTAACAACGACCTCCCAGGCGTTTACGGCGCTGGAGCAGTCCAAACCCTCATGAATGTTTACGGCGTAGTTCCCGGCAAGCGCGTCCTCATGGTCGGAGCGGGCAACATCGGGCTCATCGTCAGCTACCAGCTCGCGCAGGCCGGAGTCGAAGTTGCCGCCGTGGTAGAGGCTATGCCTAAGGTCGGCGGCTACTGGGTACACGCCGCGAAGATACGCAGGCTCGGCATCCCCATCCTTCTTCAGCATACGGTCACCGAAGCGTTAGGCGACAGAGTGCTGGAGGGCGCAATGATACAGCAGCTCGACGACAAGTTCCAGCTTGTAGGCGAGCCGCAGAAGGTAGACTGTGACATAATCTGCATGGCTGTCGGCCTTACGCCGACGACCGAGCTCTTCTGGCAGGCCGGATGCAAAATGCGCTTCGTGCCGCAGCTCTGCGGCTACGTCCCGTTCAGAGACAAGAATATGCGCACCAGCAATCCCGACATCTGGGTCGCGGGCGACGCCTCCGGAATAGAAGAAGCCTCCGCCGCCATGGTGGAAGGACGCATTGCGGGCCACGGAGCCGCGAAGGCGCTCGGCCTTAAAGTAGACGACAACAAATTCTCCGAATACTGGACGAGGCTCGACCACCTCCGCGCGGGCGAAGTAGGCGAAAAGATACTCGCCGGCATCGGCCAGGTAATGGTAAACGGATGGGAGGCGTAGACGATGGGCTGCTGCGATAAGGAAAAACTTTTCAACAGCGGAATACTCGTAGAACACTGCGAAGGGGCCGTACTTCCCCCGAAGGAGCAGTGGGAAAAGAAAAAAGGCGGCTACGTCGTAATCGAATGCCCGAAGCGCATACCGTGCAACCCGTGCTACACGAGCTGCCCGACGGGCGCAGTGCTTCCCTTTGAGGACATCAACGACACGCCGAAGATAGATTACGCGAAATGCACCGGCTGCGGCATATGCGTGTCAAGATGCCCGGGCCTCGCATGCTTCGTCATCGACATGACATACGCTGACGACAAAGCCGTTATAAAACTTCCGTATGAGCTTCTGCCTCTTCCTGAAAAAGGACAGACGGTAAAGTGCCTCGGGCGCGACGGCTCGGTGATCGCGGACGGCGAAGTGCTCGCCGTGGCGGAGCCGTCTAAGGATAAGACATACGTCGTAAGCGTCGTAATCCCGAAGGAGAAGTACGACGACATACGCGCTATAAAGGTGGTGTGCTGAAATGGCGAAGGCAAACGTAATATGCCGCTGCGAAGAAATTGAAATAGATGAAATACGCAAGTGGATCGCCGCGGGCTACACGGAATTCGACGAATTAAAGAGGATGCTCCGCGTCGGAATGGGTCCCTGCCAGGGGCGCGGCTGCCGCGACATCATACTCCGCGAGCTCGCTAAGGCGACGGGGCGCAACGTCGCCGACATAGCGCCAGGCACCATCAGGCCGCCCGTGAAGCCGATAAAGATCAGCCTCCTTGCCGAGGACTGCGATTAGGAGGTGCGAAGTATGGATTTCCCGAAAACAGCCGATATAGTCGTAATAGGAGGAGGCGTCGTCGGAGCGGCTACTGCCTATTACCTCGCCAAATCGGGCCGCAAGAACGTCGTGCTCGTTGAAAAGAACACCGTCTGCTCCGGCTCGACCGGGCGCTGCGGCGCAGGCATCCGCGCGCAGTGGGGACTTGAGCTCAACTGCCGCATGGCGCTCGCATGCCTCGACACTTTCGAGCAGCTCGATGAAGAACTAGGCCTCCCGACGGGGCTCAACCAGGGCGGCTACCTGCTCATCGCCTATAAGGAGAAAGAGTGGGAGCAGTTCAAGAAGAACGTCGAGCTCCAGCACAGCCTCGGAATCAAGACCGAGATATTCACCGACGTGAAGCGCGCGCAGGAAATCTGCCCCGGCGTCGCAGTCGACGACGCGCTCGGCTTCACCTACTACCACCGCGACGGACACGCCGACCCGTTCCTCACGACATTCGCTTTCCAGGAGGCGGCGAAGCGCCTAGGCGTTAAATTCTGCAAGTTCACCGAAGTCACCGGCCTTCGCGTCGAGAACGGCGAGATAAAGGCCGTCGAGACGAACAAAGGGACCATAGAGTGCGGCGAAGTCGTCAACTGCGCCGGCTCGTGGGCGCAGGACGTCGCCGCAATGGCAGGCATCAAGCTTCCGAACTGGGCGGAGCGCCACGAAATACTCATTACAGAACCGGTCGATCCGGGCGTCTGCCCGCCGATGCTTATGAGCTTCAGCGGCAACTACTACATCCAGCAGCGCCCGCACGGTTCGATAATCGCCGGCGAAAGCCCGTCGCACGAGCCGCTCGTCGGCTACACCTCGACGGTACACTCCATCGCCAGCATCGCGCGCACGGTGCTGAAACTTCTTCCGCGCGCCAAGAACATCCGCGTCGTCCGCCAGTGGGCCGGCCACTATGACATGACGCCAGATGCCGCGCCGATTCTCGGCGAGACCGACGTCAAGCACTTCTGGCACGCCACCGGTTTCTCGGGGCACGGCTTCATGCTCGGCCCCGTCGCTGGACAGATCATGACGGCGCTCCTCAACGGAGACAAGCCGCCGATCGACCCGACGATTATGGACTACCGCCGTTTCGAACGCGGCGAAAGAATCGTCGAGCCGAACGTCGTTTAATTTCGAAAACAGCCGTAACGAAGCGGAGCGGGGAAAAGTTTTCCCCGCTCTGCTTGTTTTATGCACGCACGTTTTTATTCTATACCAATTCTCCGCATGGCCTCCGCGCCGAGCTCATGGAAAGGGACGAAGGGCGCGGGGTTCGTATCGTGTTCCCCGATAATTTTTTCCAGACGGGCGACGTTGTACCAACGTCCGAATTTGCAGCCGCATCTTGTAAATTTTCCGGCGGCGCGCAGCATAGGGCTGCGTACTTTCAGCGCTTTCGCCGCGGCTGCCGCATAGCGCGAGCAGCCCGCCTCCGTGTGACGCAGCCTTATGCCACCGGCTTCACCTGCATAGCGGGGTCGTCGCAGACGAGCGTGCCGCCTATTGCAAAGTTCTCGTTCTTCATCTCATTGATGATTATACGCACGGCGGCAGGCCTGACCGCCATCGTCTCGCATATTGCCTGAGTCACGCGCTTCGCCATCTCGCGTTTCTGCTCCACCGTCCGGCCTTCCTTTATATTGACAGTCACTATAGGCAT
>URAG01000068.1 GCA_900545755.1 uncultured Cloacibacillus sp.
TCGAGTCCAGCATCCTTAACCGCGAGGTCGGCCCCCGCCGCCGCAAAGTGCAGTACGCGGTCGGTGCGGCGCACCTCTTTTTTATCGAGCCAGTTTTCGGGCGCAAAGTTCTTAACTTCGCCCGCTATCTTCGTGGTGTGCTTTTCCGTGTCGAAGAGCGTAATGTAATCTATCCCGTTCTCGCCGCGTTCAAGCGCGTTCCAGAACTCTTCTTTCCCGATTCCGATTGGGGTGACGGCACCGCAACCTGTGATTACCACTCTTCTGTCATTCATCGGCGTCATAGGTTCCCTCCCTGGAAGAGGGGGGACTGACGGGCAGTCCCCCAATTGTTTCAGCCGTTAGAGCTACTAGTCTTCGACTCCGAGCTTCGTCTTGACGTAGTCCATAGCCTCGCCGACGGTGGTGAGCTTCTCTGCGTCCTCGTCGGGGATTTCGATGTCGAACTCTTCCTCAATGCCCATGATGAGCTCGACGATGTCGAGCGAGTCCGCGCCGAGATCCTCTACAAACGAAGCTTCCGGCTTGATCTGATCCTCTTCGGCGTTGAGGCGGTCCATAACGATTTCCTTAAGTTTGCTCTGTACTTCTTCCATCTTCATTGCAAATCTCTCCTTTGCGGTATTAACGTCTCTTGTTTATATAAAAAGTTCCGCTGGAACTTTTTCCCTTTTTACTGCATTGTCACGCCGCCGTCAACGGCTATAACCTGTCCCTGAAGATACGCCGCGTCATCCGATACTAAGAATGCTACGACGCCTGCTACGTCCTGCGGCGTCCCCGCGCGTCCAGCCGGAATAGATGCGATGAACTGCGACTTCACATCTTCTGGCAGGACTGCGGTCATGTCCGTCTCTATGAAGCCCGGCGCTATCGCGTTGACCGTCACGCCGCGCGAGGCGACCTCGCGCGCCAGGCTCTTGACGAAGCCGATGACTCCGGCTTTCGCCGCCGCGTAGTTGCACTGTCCCGCGCTGCCGCGCAGTCCGTTTATCGACGAGAGAGCCACGATGCGGCCCCAGCGCCCCTTGAGCATCGGGCGCACGGCTTCCTTCGCGCAGTAGTAGAGCGAGCTGAGGTCAGTCCTTATAACTTCGTCCCAGTCGGAGTCCTTCATGCGCATGAGCAGGTTGTCGCGAGTCACGCCGGCGTTGCAGACAAGGACGTTGACTGTGCCGAGCTTTTCAGCGACGGCCTTGAACATCGCCTTGACCTCTTCCATGTTCGATACGTCGGCTTTCACAGCAATGGCTTCTCCGCCCGCCGCCGTTATCTCTGCTACGACTTCGTTGGCGGGGCCTTCGGAGCGGCTGTAGTTGACCGCGACCGCACAGCCGCGTTTCGCGAGCTCTATCGCTATCGCGCGCCCTATGCCGCGTCCAGCTCCCGTTACGACGGCTATCTTCTTATCTGGCATTGCCGCCGCTCCTTAAATAATCAGCCGCGGCAAGAAGCTCCTGAGAGTTCGAGACAGCGTAGGGGCGCTTGCCGTTGCATATCTTTCTTACGAGTCCTGATAGCACACTGCCGGGACCAAGCTCTATGTAGCCCTCGATGCCGTTCTTCTCCATCTCGAGAACGGACTGCGACCAGAGAACTGGCGAATAGGTCTGCGCGTAGAGCGCTTCGCGGACCGCCTGCGCCTTCTGAACGGGAAGCGCCGTCGCGTTCGCTATTATCGGGAACTTCGGATCGTGCCATTCTATCTGAGAGAAGGCTTCCTTGAGTTCGTCCGCGACGGGACGCATGAGCGCGCAGTGGAATGGGGCGCTCACGCGCAGCGGGACGACCTTAGCTGTATATTTCTGTTCAATGATCGCCACGGCGCGCGCGACAGCGGTGGCGTGGCCCGATATGACTATCTGCTTCGGCGAGTTGATGTTGGCAGCCTCGCAGACTTCTCCCTGCGCCGCCTCGGCGCATACCTCGCTGACAGTCGGCAGTTCAAGGCCGATGATCGCGGCCATCGAACCGACGCCAAGCGGCACAGCTGTCTGCATGAGGCCGCCGCGCTTATGGACAAGCCTTACGCCGTCTCTGACCGAGAGCGCGCCAGAGGCTACGAGAGCGGTGTATTCGCCGAGGCTGTGTCCAGCCATGCAGGCCGGCTCGACAGCCGTGCCAAGTTCCTGCTCGAGCGCTCGGAACATAGCGACGCTGACCGTGAGTATAGCGGGCTGCGTTATCTCGGTGTGAGCGAGCTGCTCCGGCGTGCCGTTAAATATTATGTCGCTCAGCGAGAAGCCAAGCGCCTCGTCCGCCTCGTCGAAAATTCTCTTCGCCGCGATATATTTATCGCAGACGTCCTTCCCCATTCCTGGACGCTGCGCGCCCTGCCCGGGGAATATCATCGCGTATTTCATCTGACGTATCTCTCCGATTCTGAAAGGATAGATTCCATTTGTGTGACAACGCTTTCTATAATGGAAGCCGCCGGCTCTACCGCGTGGACGAGCCCAGCCGACTGGCCCGACATGAAAGAGCCCATATCCGAATCGCCCTCAACTACCGCGAGGCGCAGCTTGCCCGCGCCGAGAGCTTCGAGCTCCGCGGCAGGCGCGTTTCTCCCTTCAAGCTCCTCGAACTGCTTCGTAAATTTATTTTTGAGCGCGCGCACCGGATGGCCGAGACTGCGCCCCGTCACAACGGTCGCCCTGTCATTCGCCTTGACTATCTTGTCCTTGTAATTCCTGTGCGCGTTGCATTCTTCGGCGCAGACGAAGCGAGTGCCCATCTGAACGCCGCTCGCCCCGAGCATGAAAGCCGCCGCCATGCCGCGTCCGTCTGCTATGCCGCCAGCCGCTATAACGGGAATTTTCACCGCGTCTACGACCTGAGGGACGAGGTTAATAGTCGTCGTCTCTCCTATATGTCCGCCAGACTCCATACCCTCGGCGACGACCGCGTCGGCGCCCTGCTTCTCGACGCGCTCCGCAAGAGCGACAGCCGCTATGACAGGAATGACTACCGTTCCGAGCGGTTTGAGACGCTCGATCACCCTGCCCGGCTGTCCGGCTCCGGTCGTGACGACAGGAACGCGGTACTTCGCCGCGAGTTCGAGAGCGTCGCCTGCGGTAGGCGACATGAGCATGATATTCAGGCCGAACGGCTTATCGGTTAGCGTCTTTATTTTCTGTATCTGACGTTCAAGAAGTTCCGGTGGCATGTTCGCCGCCGCGATTATGCCAAGGCCGCCGCCGTTGCTGACCGCCGCCGCAAGATCGGCATCAGCAACCCAGGCCATGCCGCCCTGGATGATCGGGTATTTGATTTTAAGCAGTTTTGTTATCGCGTTATTTTCAAACATCTATACATCCGCTCCTTATGCTTCATATAACAGCGCGCCCAGCGTCATACCCGCGCCGAAAGCCATGAAGAGCACCTTTTCGCCGCTTTTGATACAGCCGGATTTCATTGCTTCGTCCAGCGTCACCATCAGCGAGGCCGCGGACGTGTTGCCGTAATTTTCGAGATTAGTAATAGTGCGGTCGGTCGCCACGCCGAGACGCTTGAACAGGCTGTCTATTATCCTCGTGTTCGCCTGGTGGAGCACCCAGAAGCCTATCTCTGACGGCTCTGCACCGCATTCTTCGCAGAAATTCTTGATGAAGGGGGGGAGATGCACGTTGACGAACTTGAAGACCTCGGCGCCGTGCATGCGCAGGACGGGGGTCTCGCGGCCTTCTTCCTTGTCTATAGTGATGAGGGCGTGCCTAGCGCCGTCAGCCTTAAGCTCAGCGCCGATGAAATGCCCTTTGCCCTCCTCGGAGCGCGAGAGTACCGCGGCGCCAGCGCCGTCGCCGAAGAGTATGCAGGTCGTGCGGTCCGTCCAGTCGAGCACTTCAGCGAAATCCTCTGAGCCTATCACGAGCACGTTCTTCCAGATGCCGCTCGCGATCCCACCGATTGCGGTCGTCATAGCGGTAAGGCTGCCAGTGCATCCAGCAAGCACATCATAGGTTCCGGCGTTCGTAGCGCCGAGCATTCCCTGTACCTTCGAGGCAGTGCATGGGCAGACGGTGTCCGGCGTATCCGTCGCGACTATTATAAGATCAAGCTCAGACGGCTGCATTCCGGCATCTTCGAGCGCCGCGACGGCGGCCTTGTAGGCAAGGTCGCTGCACTTCTCGTCCTCGGCGGCGAAATGGCGCTTCCTGATGCCCGTGCGCGTCACGATCCATTCGTCGCTCGTGTCTAGAATTTTCTCGAAGTCGAAATTCGTCATTACTTTCTCGGGGATGTACTTTCCCGTTCCCGCGATTCTGACGGGGTATCCGCTAATCATTGTTTTCCTCCGCGCCTTTCGCTATTTCGTTCTGAATTCTCTCAACGCCGTTGTGCCGTATGAAATTCGCACCGCTCGTTATCGCGTTGGCGATGGCGTTCGCGCGCGAGCGCCCGTGTACCTTGACGACGCTGCCGCATACTCCGAGCACCGGCGAGCCGCCGTACTTCTCCCAGTCGAAGCGCCCCATTATGCGCTTCATCGCCGGAAGCATGAAAAAGCATCCGATTTTTGGAAGCATGTGGTGCTTGTACTCCTCTTTGAGCTGGCTCTGGATTAGCTCTCCGAGGCCTTCGCCGAATTTGATGACGACGTTGCCGGTGAAGCCGTCGCACACCACGACGTCCGATATGCCGTTCGGGATGTCCTTGCCCTCGGCGTAGCCCTGGAAGTTGAGCTTAGTCTGCTCAATGAGCACGCGAGCCGCCGAAATAACCTCGTCGCCTTTCGTCGCCTCCTCGCCGTTGCTGAGCAGGCGGACGGATGGATTTTCAACTTTTCTGAAAAGCTTCATATATATAGAACCCATCTGGGCGAACTGTAAGAGGTTGACCGGCTTGCATCGTACCGTGCCTCCGACGTCCATCAGCAGCGTGCAGCGGTTGAGAACTGGAAGCACTGCGCCGAGCCCTGGGCGGTCGATTCCCGGGATGCGTCCGAGAAGCAGCACCGCGCCTGCCGCTATTGCGCCGGTATTGCCTGCCGAGACGATGCCGTCGGCTTCGTGTGAACGCACCATGTTGAGGCAGGCGACGAGGCTCGAATTCTTTTTCCTGCGTATCGAGAGCGACGGAGAATCGCTGCCCGTTATGACTTCGTCCGTGTGGACGATGCTGAGGCGCGAGCGGACGGAGGCGTCAGCTTTCTCTATTATCGGTTTTATCTTCTCACTGTCGCCGACCAGTGCGACGGAAAGATCCGGATCGCGCCGGCAGGCCTGTATAGCCGCCTTGCAGGGCTCCTCGGGGGCGTGGTCCCCGCCCATGGCGTCAAGTGCAATCAGCATTTCTCGTCCCTCATCTCGTTGTTGTGGTTATCTATCGCGGCGACGACGAAACGCCCGACGAATATTTCACGCTCGCCGATTTTTGAATGAACGCTCACCACGTATTTATTGCCCTTGTGAGTACCGACCTTCGAACGCGCGACGATCTTTTCGCCGATATAGGCGGGCTGGCAGTATTTTAGACGCGCGGCGGCAGAGACGACCATCTCGGCGTCTATCGTCGCGATCGCAAGCGAAGCGGCCTGCGCATATATGTAATAGTCGCCTACCATATCGGTTCTGCGGAAGGCCATATCAGGATTTATCTGGAGAGTAGAGAGCGCCCAGCTGTTTGGCTCAAGGCCGAGAAGCTCGCCGACGACCTCGTCGTCTCGCAGAGACTTCAGACGGCTCGCAGCGTGCTCAGCCATTGCGCGCGTTCTCTCGCGAAGTTCGGGAATCGCAAGCAAACCGCGGTCAAGCCTTACGGTGCTGAGACTAACCCCGAGCTTGGAGGATATCTCCTCGTCGGTGAGCAGAGGATTTGTCTCTATCAGTTGTAAGAGTTGGCTGTGGCGCCGCTTTCTGCTTTCTGAACGCATCCTATTCTCCTAAAAACAAGCTCATGTTATGAGCAGGTCTTAATAGCAGACAAGATATTATAAGCGTGCGTCATTGTCAATAGCATTTACAGTAATTTTTTCAGAAATTTTTACAAAATTCGCGGTAAGAGAAAAAGATGAATATAAAAAGAATCGCGGCCTCGGCGTAAGCCTGAGCCGCGAGACGAAAGTCTGTCTGAAAAATTTATTCAGCGGTCTTCTCTTCTGTGATCTTGAGAACCTGACGGCCCTTGTAGAAGCCGCAAGCCGGGCAGGCGCGATAGGTCTCTATGACTTCGCCGCAGTGCTTGCAGGTCGTGAGGCTGGGAGCATCAAGCGAGCCGAGCCAGTGAGCTTTGCGGTTGTGTGTGCGGGAGTGGGATACTCGCCTCTTTGGAGTTGCCATTGTCTTTTCCCCCCTTAAATCTTCACCGGTACATGTTACCAACTGGGTGATTATATCACTAGTTTCGATTTTTTGCAGTATTTATTTTTCTTGATTCTCCATGAGCTTCTGCAAGACTTCAAAACGCGGGTCTCCGCTTTCATGCCTGCACGAGCACGGACCTTTATTGAGGTTCGCGCCACACTGCGGGCAGAGCCCGCGGCAGTCTGGCGAGCAGAGAAGCGTGGGAGGCAGCGCCGTTATCAGCGTCTCCCACACCATCTGCGCCAGGTCTATCTCGTCCTCCCACGAGTCGAGAAGTATTATCTCCTCGTCGCCGTCCTGCGCGCCTTCGCTCTTTTCTCGCAGCTGCTCGTCGCGGCGCAGCGAGAAGATATAGCGAAGATCGCCCTTTATGCGGCTTCTCGCGGGTTCGAGGCATCTCGCGCACGGCGCCTCGACCTCAGTCTCGACGGAGACCTCGGCGACGACGCGCCCCTCGGAGCGGAAGGCCGTCACTCTGACGCTGATGTCAGAGAGCGGCTTGTATATCTGATCCCAGTAGCTAACCGCAATGTCGAACGGCAGCACAAACTCGTCCTCGTAAGGCGCGCCGTCTCGCGGGACGGCTGCGAGCAGAAGCCTGCACTTCCAGCTTTTGGGAGCAGATTCAAGATACTCGGACATTTCTTACTTGCCGGCTTCCTCCACGCATCTCTTCGTGTCGCGGGCTATCGCCATCTCTTCGTCGGTCGGGACGACCATGACAGTGACCTTTGAGTCGGGCGCGCTGATGACGACCTCTTTGCCGCGGCAGTTGTTCTTCTCTGCGTCGAACTTGATGCCCATGAACTCCATGTCCTTGCAGACGGCCTCGCGGAAAGTGATGCCGTTCTCGCCGATGCCGGCCGTGAAGACGACGACGTCAACTCCGCCCATCTCGGCGGCGTAGGAGGCGATGTACTTCTTGACGCCGGTGATGAGGATTTCCTGCGCTATCTTGGAGCGTTCGCAGCCCTTCTCCGCGGCTTCTTCAACGTCGCGAAGGTCGCTCGAAACGCCGGAGACGCCGAGCAGTCCGGACTGTTTGTGTACTACGTCGCTGACCTTCTTCACGTCGCCGAGCTTCTCCATGAGGGTGAGCATGACGAGCGGGTCGACGTTGCCGCTGCGCGTACCCATAAGGAGGCCTTCGCCGGTGCCCATACCCATCGACGTGTCGACGCACTTGCCGCCGTCCACCGCCGTGATGGAGCTACCGTTGCCAAGGTGACAGGTGACTATCTTGAGGTCCTTTATATCCTTGCCGAGGATTTCAGCGGCGCGGTGCGCGACGTAGCCGTGGCTCGTGCCGTGGAAGCCGTAACGGCGGATGCGGTCCTTTTCATAGTATTCGTAGGGTATCCCGTAAATGTAGGCCTTGGGCGGCATGGTCTGGTGGAAAGCCGTGTCGAAGACGACGACGTTCGGCTTGCCCGGGAGGACGTCCATGACGGCCTTGAGGCCCATGAGGTTCGCGGGGTTGTGGAGCGGCGCGAGAGGAATGACCTCCTCGATGCCCTTGACGACTTCGGGCGTAACGAGGACGGACTGCGTGAACTTCTCTCCGCCGTGGACTATGCGGTGGCCCGTCGCGCCGAGCTCGTCGAGGCTCTTGAGGACGCCGAGCTCTGGATCGACGAGGATGTCGAGGACGTACTTGATGGCCGCCGAGTGGTCGGGGAACGGAACCTCACGCGTCACGGCGTCGAGTCCGGTCTTCGTGTGCTTGATGCGCGAGCCTTCGATGCCGATGCGCTCGACGAGACCCTTCGCAAGGACTTTCTCGCCGTCCATGTCGATGAGCTGATACTTCAGCGATGAGCTTCCGCAGTTGAGAACAAGAATTTTCATTAGAACTGGATTGCCTCCCTTAAATTATCGTACCGCCGCTGTGTTATCCTTATAAAAGGAAAGGACGGTGAAAACTTTATGCTATATCCCGTCGTCGGGATCGTCGCCGAATATAACCCGTTCCATAAAGGCCACCTGCTCCACATGCGCAGAGCCCGCGGGCTCTGCGGCGCGCAGGCCGCCGTCGCCGTACTGTCCTCCGATTTCGTCCAGCGCGGGGAGCCCGCGCTCGCGGACAAATGGACGCGAGCAGAAGCCGCGCTCGCCTGCGGCGCAGACCTCGTGATCGAGCTTCCCGTCCTATTCTCGGCGCACAACGCCGGAGTTTTTGCGAACGGGGCCGTCGACATCCTCGCCGCGACGCGCGCCGTCACGCACCTCTCTTTTGGCGCGGAGAACCCGGACTGTCTGTCAGACAGTATCATTGATATGATACTCGAAGAGCCCGAGGCTTTCAAGCTGTCGCTGAAAAAACATCTCGCTGAGGGCTTCTCCTTCGTAGAAGCGCGCGCCCGCGCCGCGGAAGAGTTGATTCCAGGAAGCGCGCGCGTCCTCGCAGGCAGCAACAACACGCTCGCGCTTGCATACATGGCGCGCGTCAAGAAAAAAAATTACGCGCTCACGCCGCTGCCGGTCCTGCGTTCAGGCGCGGCCTACAACAGCGAGAAGCTTGAAGAAATTTCGAGCGCCGCCGCTATTCGCCGCGCGCTGCACAACGGCATGGCGGACGAAGCCTTCGCCGCGACGCCAGAAGCCTCGGCGCGCATATTTAAACGCGCGCTTGCGGATGGACGCTTGTGCCTCGATTACGAAAATTGGTGGCGCATGCTGCGCGCGCTGCTGCTCCGCACACGACCGGAGGAACTGCGCGGCTTTGCTGAAATCTCCGAAGGAATAGAATACAGGCTGCGCGACGAAGCGCTCCGCACGCAAAGCTTCGAAGCGTGGCTCGACCGCTGCACCTCGAAGCGCTACCCCGCGGGGCGGCTCCGCCGCGCAGCGGTACACGCCGCGCTCGGCCTCGGCCACTGGTTCAACCGCGCGGCGCAGCGGCTCGGCCCGCCTTACATAAGGCCGCTCGCGATGAACGAGACGGGGCGCGCGCTGCTGCACGATATGAAGAAAAACGCCGCGCTCCCAATCGTCACGACCTACGGACAGGCCTCGCGCATCTCGCCCTACGCCGCCGAATGCGCGCGATTCGAGCTGCTCGCCTGCGAACTCTGGGAAGAGCTGATTCCGGGCGGGCGTTTCGGCGAAGAACACAAACGCCGCGTGATCATGGCGTGACGACGCGGCGCTCCATAAAAAACGAAAAGGCGGGGAGGCTGCGCAAAGGCATCCCCGCCGTCGTATACTCGCAGAAAAACTGTTATCTCCGCCTTCTGCGCGAAGCCGCAAAAAATACGACCGCGCCAAGGAGCGCCGTGTTCACTCCGAAAGCTCCGCAGCCGCCGGAAGGTTTGTTTTCCGAAACGAACGCCTTTATACAGAGGTCGCCGTGCTCTCCCATGCTCTCCCAGTTCACTCCGTCGGCGGAATAAAAAGAATATCCTGGGTTGTTTTCTGCTTTATCGGAATACCCTTCTAGCGCGTATTCGTACGAGAAAAGCATGCCTGAGCCCTCGTTTTCTCCTTCTGCGGAAGAATCATCCGGCAGCTTTAGCTTCAGCACGACGGAAAAATCCTCGCCAGCCCGCACATATACCGGCGACGGCAGGTCGACGCGCACATATCCTGCAAGCTGCTCCGTCCCGCTCGCCGAGGCGCGCACGCAGCCGCGCGGCGAATCTCCGTCAAGCCCCGTATCAACGCTCAGCTCGTACTCCGTTCCGGGCGCGGGCGAATAAAAGCCGACCGCCTTTATCGTCCCGCTTCTCCGCGCCGTGTAGACGTTCGCGCCCCAGCCTTCGGGGACGCCGGCCTTCGGCGACATATAGCCCACCCATCCAAGCGGGTCGTACTCGTAGACATACTCGCGCGCGTCGACGCAGGGGACCATATCGTAAACGACTGGGGCCTTTAAAGTGCTTTCTTCGTAAGAGATATAAAAATACCCGCCGTCGCCGTTATATACGCCCCAGCTGTTGCGCGCCAGCCACGCGCCGGGCTTCGACGGGCGGCGGCCTTCGCGGAAATTCTCAACCGCGTACTCGTCGTCCCAGCCGACTATCGCGACGAGGTGGTTGCCAAGGCCGGGATTCTCCGTTGAATAGAAATAACTCTTCAAATCTTCGGAGAATCCGCTGTCGCTAGGGTCGTCCACGCTCCCCATTACCGCGTTGAAAAGGAAACTCACTGCCCCGTATTTGATTATAGCGGCCTTGATGAGCTCCGGCTGCGCGAATGTCAGCTCCGCTGCGCGGCGCAGCGTCAGCTTCGGCGTAAAATCATCGGGACGGTAAAGCGGCATCAGCATCGCGCTCTCGTCGCACGGATACGGAGCCTCGCTCTCAAAGCCCGGCCCCGTGCCGCGCGCAAGAAAGGCCGTGACCATAGAGTTGTTCCCAGGCGAGACCTCTATCCCGTCGTTCCATCCGCCTTCAAGCGGCGGGTCCGGTTTTATGGAGAACGACGGCTTCTCCGGCGACACGTCCTGACGGCTCTGATAGCCGAGCAGCCATTCCGAAAGGTCGTACCCGTCGAACTCCTTCTTCAAAAGATTCGACTCCATCGACGCGGAAGAACTGAAAGTCCAGCATACGCCGAGCACCCCCTGATTACGTATGGGTGGAAGAAATCCGTAATCGCGCATATCGTAAGCGGAGGGGAAGCCGCCCGCTTCTTCCCCGTCGTCCGAAGCCCCACGCGCCGCCGTGCGCGAAGCACCCGACAAAACCTCCTCCGCCGCGCTCTCTATAAAATCCGAAAAATCCGCGCGGTCAAGGTAGGAAAGATCGACCGGCGAAGGCGGAACGTCGCGAAGCACATGTTCCACCCCCTCCGAAGAAAACGCCCGTGTCCGCGCCGCGCCGGAACCACCGTCCTGCGTCTGATTCCTCTGCCATTCGACAAAGTCGGGATTAGGCCGCGCAAAGACAGCGCACTCCGCAGAGCACGCCGAACACACAAGAACAGCCATCAAAACAAAAGCAGCCAAACGTTTCATAGACAAACTACCTCCGTATACAAGCCGCCTTTCATTATAGCAAAACTACACCGGCACACGGCGCGGCGTATAAACAATCGCCCCGCGGCATCGACCTGCTTGCGGGGCTGTGCGTTTCATATTTTCCGTTACATCTCCCGCGGCGGGATGCGTTCGCGGAGGCGGCGGTAGACGCCGGGGGGGACCATGTCGCGGACGGCGCCGCCGAACTGGAAGGCGGCTTTGATGCCGCGGCTTGAGAGGTAGGAGTATTTCGCATCTGTTGCGATGAAGAAAGTTTCTATCTCGGGCGCGAGCTGGCGGTTCATCTGCGCGAGCTGGAATTCGTATTCGAAATCGGAGAGCGCGCGCAGGCCGCGGATTATTATGCGGCTCTGCTGCTGGCGCATGAAGTCGACGAGCAGGCCGTTGAAGTATTTGACCTTGACGTTAGGAAGGTGAACGAGGGCCTCGCGCGCCATTATCTGGCGTTCCTCCTCGCTGAAGGTCGAGCGTTTTTCGGGGTTGACGAGCACGGCGACGATGAGTTCGTCGAAGAGCGCCGCCGCCCGCTCGGATATATAGATGTGGCCGTTCGTTATCGGGTCGAACGAGCCGGGATACACGGCTCTGATCATTAGTCGTTCCTCCTGGTGTAGAAGCTCAGCACTGTGCCGCCGTATTTTCTGTCTTCGCGCTCCCATTTCTCCGCGTCGAGCTCCGCGGGCTTTTCCTCTTCGGAGCGCTCGAATATCCATACGCCGCCGGGCGCTAGGATGCTTTCGTTCGCTGCTATGAGCGCCGGCAGTTCTTCGCCCCAGCCTAAATTATAGGGGGGGTCGGAGAATATTATGTCGAAGCTTTCGCCGCTTTTAGCGAAGCGCGGCACGGCGCGGCGCAGAGCAGGGCGCGATCGAG
>URAG01000069.1 GCA_900545755.1 uncultured Cloacibacillus sp.
TGCGAAGCCTACGGCTATTCGCTCTCCGAAAAGGTAGAAAAGGAATTCCAGTACAGGACGACCCACAACGACGGCGTCTTCCGCGTATATTCCGACGAGATAAAGACTGCGCGCCACTGCGGGATAATAACGGGCCTTCCGGACTCGTACGGGCGTGGCAGGATAATAGGCGACTACAGGAGGGCCGCCCTATACGGGATAGACAGGCTGATAGAAGAGAAGAAAAAGGACAAGGCGCGGGTGGCGGCGTCGGAGCCGATGCTCCAGGACGAGATACGCCTGCTTGAAGAGCTTTACCAGCAGATAAATTTCCTCGGCAAACTTAAGGATATGGCGGCGCTCTACGGCTTTGACATGTCGCGCCCAGCCTCATGTGCGCGTGAAGCGGTGCAGTGGCTCTATTTCGCATATCTCGCCTCGATAAAGGAGCAGAACGGCGCGGCGATGTCCCTGGGCCGCGTCTCGACGTTCATAGACATATACGTCGAACGCGACATTAGACTGGGCCGCCTGGATGAGAGCGGCGCACAGGAGATAATAGACGACTTCGTAATGAAACTCAGGATGGCCCGCCATCTGCGCACTCCCGAGTACAACGAGCTATTCGCCGGCGACCCGATGTGGATAACGGAGGCGCTCGGCGGTATGGGCGAGGACGGGCGGACTTTGGTCACGAAAAACACATTCAGGATGATGAACACGCTTCGCACGCTCGGACCGTCTGCCGAACCGAACCTCACCGTCCTTTGGTCTGAGTCTCTTCCTGAGCCGTTCAAAGAGTTCGCCACGCAGCTGTCGTGCGACACTGACGCGATCCAGTATGAGAACGACGACCTTATGCGCCCGGCTTTCGGCGACGACTACGGCATAGCCTGCTGCGTCTCGGCGATGCGCATCGGAAAGGAGATGCAGTTCTTTGGGGCGCGCGCCAATCTGGCGAAGCTGCTTCTTATGAGCCTGAACGGAGGACGCGACGAGAAGAGCGGCGTTCAAGTCGGCCCTGCAAGGCCTTCTTACGACGGCGAAGTCCTGGAATACGACAAGGTAATGGAAGCGATGGATTTCTATCGCGCCTGGCTTGCGAAGACCTACGTTTCGGCGATGAACATGATACATTACATGCACGACAAATACGCCTACGAAAAAACGCAGATGGCGCTGCACGATACCGATGTGCGCCGCTTCATGGCCTTCGGGGCTGCTGGGCTCTCAGTCCTCGCCGATTCGCTTTCGGCGATAAAATACGCTGAGGTGCGCCCCGTCAGGGACGAACGCGGGCTTATAACCGGCTTTGAAACGAAGGGCGAATATCCGGCCTACGGAAACGACGACGACCGAGTTGACGGCATCGCTGCGGAGCAGCTGGAGCTGTTTCTCAACGAACTTAAAAAACATCCTACCTACAGGGGCGCGGAACACACGCTGTCTGTGCTGACGATAACCTCCAATGTGGTTTACGGGAAAAAGACCGGCTCGACGCCCGACGGGCGCAGGGCCGGGGAACCATTCGCACCTGGCGCGAACCCGATGCACAACCGCGATAAAAACGGAGCTCTCGCTTCGCTGAACTCCGTCGCCAAGATACCTTATGCTTGCTGCCGCGACGGCATTTCTAACACCTTCTCGATAACGCCGGAGGCGCTCGGCCACTCCGAAGAAGAGCGGCGTTCCAACCTCATTTCTGTGCTTGACGGATATTTCTCGCTCGGCGCGCACCACCTCAACGTGAACGTACTTGACCGCAGGATGCTGATTGACGCCATGGAACGTCCGGAGAAATACCCGAACTTGACCATAAGGGTGTCGGGCTATGCCGTGAACTTCCATAAGCTTTCTCGTGAACAGCAAAAAGAAGTGGTTTCTCGTACATTCCACACCTCGCTGTAGTATGAAAGGGCGAGTAAGCAGTTTTCAGAGCATGGGGGCCGTCGACGGGCCGGGGCTGCGCAGCGTGTTTTTCATGCAGGGATGCCCGCTCAGATGCGCATACTGCCACAATCCGGAAACGTGGGAAACCGGGTGCGGCGCGGAAATCAGCGTTGACGAAGCTGTTGAAAAAATAAAAAGAATGTTTCCATATATAAAGAAAAAGGGCGGCGTCACGCTGTCCGGCGGCGAGCCGCTTATGCAGCCGGCCTTCGCCGCCGGGCTCTTCCGGCGGCTCCGTGAACTTGGCTGCCACACGGCGCTGGATACCTCGGGTGCCTGTATGAGCGGCGCGGAAGAGGTGCTCCGCTATACCGACCTCGTGATATGCGACATAAAATTCACAAATAAAGAAGATTTTGAAAGGTACTGCGGCGGCAGGTTGGAAACGACGCTCGGCTTTCTGGACATTACGGCGCGCATGAACGTCCCGCTGTGGGTTCGTCAGGTAATAGTGCCGGGGATCAATGATACTGAAGAAGGTGTAATGAAACTGAAAGAGATGGCGCGGAAATACCCCAACCTTGAAAAGATCGAGCTTTTGCCGTTCCGCAAACTTTGCTCGGCCAAATACGACGCGCTGGGGATAAAATTCCCGCTGCGCGAAACGCCGGAGTGCGGAGAAGAGCGGCTGCAAAAACTCCAAAAGCTCGTCTCCGCGCGATGACGGCAAAACACGGCCGCCGTTTGCCAAAACCCTAAAAGAACCGTCCGCGCCGGCATTGCATGAGTGCTCTGAAAACGTAATTGCCGCCGCTGCGCCCACGGCTTATCCGCCCCTCCGTGCGCCAGTCTTTGAAGTCAGCGTGGCGGCACGTCCGTAATTAAGACGGTGCCGCGTATAAACAGCTTGCCTCATGAGGCGGCTGCGGCTTTGCTGGGCCGCGCATCGCTTTGCAAACCGCCGGCAGGAGCGGAGACGTTCGCCCTCACCTCGCGTATCCGAGGCGCGGTATCGTTTGACTAATTTTGTTCAAACGGGTATAATGCGCGCACGAGGTGAGAACAGTGGCTGAGGACAAGACGGTCGCGCAGAACCGGAAGGCGAGACATGAATATTTCATCATCGACTCCTTCGAGACTGGCATAGTCTTGTCCGGCACGGAGATAAAATCTGTACGCGACGGGCGCGTCAACCTCAAAGACGGATTCGCCTCCGTCGAAGGCGGGGAATTGTGGCTCTACAACGTCCACATATCGCCATATGAGAAGGGAACTATCTACAACAAAGACCCTCTCCGCCCGCGCAAGCTGCTCGTCCACAAAACCGACATCCGCCGTCTTGTAGAAAAGACGCGCGAAAAGGGCTTCACCCTCGTGCCGCTCAAAATGTACCTCAAAGAGGGCAGATGGGCGAAAATCGAGCTTGCTGTGGCGAAAGGCAAGCAGCTCCATGACAAGCGCGATAGCGCCGCCGAGCGCGACGCGGCTCGCGAAATAGACAGAGCGGTCCGCCGCAGGGTTCGCGGCGATTATTAGCGCGCAGGCTTACGGCCCGCGCAGCGCAACACCGCTCCAATCCTCCGGGGACGACAGGTTTCGACAGCAGGCGGAGGGTCGGGGGGAGCGTGCCGAGGATGGGGAAGCCTCGTTAATCCGGCTCCGAAAAAATAATTGTCGAAGACAATTACGCACTCGCTGCTTAGTTAAGTAGCGCGCTCTTCGGGACTTCCGCCGTCGGGTCCCGAAAGGGCGTCACAAAGACGGCTGGGATTACGGCAGAGCCTTTCGGCCGGCGTCCGAGATCCAGGAAAAGCTAGGGAACGAGTATCCTGTCTACGGGAGCCTCCGCCCCGAATCCTAAAGCATAGACTACGCACGTAGCGCCCTCCAGATTGTCCTCTGTTGGACCGGGGTTCGATTCCCCGCGTCTCCACCAATATCAATCAGCCCGGTGAAAATTCAGCTCACCGGGCTTTTTTATATCCGCCATAATAACAAACTGGTCGAGAGCTTATCATTATAATTTCTTTAACATCCTACACGGCATGATACAATAAACGTGCAAACAAAATTATGTTATCTACGGCTCTGCGAGAGGAGGTTCTCTGATGTATTCCAACGACGACACGTGTATAAACGCATACCGCGGCCGCCTGGAACTCGAACTTGAAAATCTGAAAGAAAAATGCCGCTGGAAGGTCTTTCCCCACGAGAAGCCGAAGAATCACGAGTACGTGTTGGTTACAGACAAGGACAAGCTCAATTACGCGCTGGCGCAGTACGTCCATATGTCTTTTCACGTATGTCCCGGGACTGTGAACCTCAAAAGGCGCTGGTACGGCGTCATAAGCGATTTCCC
Organism: uncultured Cloacibacillus sp.; assembly: GCA_900545755.1. GTDB lineage: Bacteria > Synergistota > Synergistia > Synergistales > Synergistaceae > Caccocola. The sequence goes on from URAG01000069.1 coordinate 4,229, forward strand.
CGCAGTGTACTGGAGGAGCATCAATTCACCGGAGGATTAAATAAACGTTGGAATGGGTGATACGGCGGCGTGGGGGTACGCGCGCCGCTACCAGCGTGTGAAATTCAACTTCCTGAATCGTTATTTTCTTAAATGTAAAACTCTGAGTATAGCTTATAAACCGATGCCGCCGTCTTTAGTCGCGCTTTGGCAGCGGCAGCGTCTGCTATAATAATTCCATGAAAAACATGACTTTTAACCCGTCTCACAAGATTGCGCTTTCGGCTTTGGTCGCTGCGCTTTATGCAGGGCTTACTATGGTGCTTGCGCCTATCTCTTTCGGTCCGGTGCAGTTCCGTGTAGCCGAGGCGCTGACGCTGCTTCCGTTTTTTATCCCGGAGGCTGTGCCGGGGCTTTTCGTCGGCTGCCTGCTTTCTAATCTTCTCGGCGGTTTCGGCGTCGCGGACGTCGTGCTCGGCAGCGCGGCTACGCTTGCGGCGGCTTGGCTGACCTCGCGGATGCCGAACTTGTGGCTTGCGGCGGTTCCTCCGGTCGCGGTCAACGCCGCGGTCGTCGGCGTTTATCTCGCGTTCCTGACGGATACGCCGGTTTTGCTTTCCGTCGTTTATATAGCGCTAAGCCAGTCTGCCGTATGCTTCGGCATCGGCGTGCCTCTTGCTCTTTACGTGAGCCGCTCGCATGTGCTTGACGGCTTCCGGCAGGGGCGCTGAATCTTTTCTTAGTTTGGAGGCTTGTGATATGAATATACGCGAACGGTGGGAGGAAGTCGAGCGCGCGATTTTGTCCCCGTCAGCGTGTCTGTCGGTGGACAGCCGCGGGCGAGAGAGGGCGGAGGAGCCGTGCGCGATACGCACCTGCTTTCAACGCGACAGGGACAGGATTATCCACTGCAAATCTTTCCGCAGGCTTAAATACAAGACGCAGGTCCTTCTTCTTCCCGAGGGCGACCATTATAGGACGCGGCTGACGCACACGCTCGAGGTCTCGCAGATTGCGCGGACGATTTCGCGCGCGCTGCGGCTCAACGAGGATTTGACTGAGGCGATTGCGCTGGGCCACGACCTCGGCCATACGCCGTTCGGCCACATGGGCGAGCGCGTGCTGGACAAACTCGCGCGCGAGAATGGACTTCAGGGATTCCACCACGCGGCGCAGAGTCTGCGCGTCGTGGACTGTCTAGAAAAGGACGGCCAGGGATTGAATCTCACTTGGGAGGTGCGCATGGGCATACTCCAGCATTCTAAAGGGCAGGTGGACGTGCGCTCTGGTTATGATCTAACTAATCCGTCGAGCATGGAAGCATGGGTGGTGCGCGTCTCGGACTCGCTCGCCTATCTGAATCACGACATAGACGACGCGTTGCGCGCAGGGCTGCTCAACGCTGACGAGATGCCGGATGATATGCGTGCGCTGATAACTATGCGCAATTCGCGCCGCATAGACGGTATGATTACTGACGTGGTCGCGAACAGTACGCCGGATGCGATCGGCTTCAGTACGGATATGCTCGGTGAAATCGAGCGCCTGCGCAGCTTTTTGTATGAGCACGTCTACGCGCGGACGAATGCGATTATAGAGGAGTCGCGCGTAGAACACGTCATCACGGCGCTTTTCAACAAACGCATGAAGGACAACGGCGGCTCGGCGCGAGAGGCCGTCGATATGATTTCTGGCATGACTGACCGCTTTGCACTGCACATGTTCCAGAAAAACTTTGTGCCGCGTCCGTGGCCGAAGGTGACGGGATTTTAGGTTTCGCAGCAATAAATAATGTCGGTTTGCTGCGTGGAGAAGGGCATGGCCGCTATTCACGGAGGATCTTATTGGCTGCGTTAATGCCCCTTTAACTTTGGGCTTGGTGTTTTTGGCTCACAGCGAACAGGTTTTATTATATAACGGCAGACGTTGTATCGTGGTGGCAGGTTCTCTGCCGTCATAACGTTTGCCGCTGAGGTCTCTGCCGCAGCCATGCTATATCGGGTGCAGGAAATTGCGAAAAAAATACCGCCCCGGACAAAACTTTTTCGGGGCGGGCTGCATCGTACTTTTATAAAAAAGGGCTTCGCGCCCTTTTGCCCTTTATATTATTCCGTACTGCTTCAACAGTTCCTGATAGCGTTTTTCCATATCGTCGGGGGACTCCTGTTTCTTACCCTCGTATGGTTGTTTTTCCGTTGCGCTCGGGACCTTCGCCGGTTCCTGTTCTTCTGTTTTCTGTGTCGGAGTTACAGGCGTCGTCACAGAAGGCGTCGTAATTTCTGCGCCCGGCTGCGGCTGTACGGCGGGCGTGCCGTCTAGGTGCAGCGCATAGAGGTTAACGTCCGTTTCCTCGTCTATCGGCGCAAGTAGCAGGACGGGGGCGTTCGCGTCGGCAAGCGCTCCTGCGAGCGTGCCGCCGTGCCAAGGGCAGAGCGACGATGGCGCGTGGCCGAGCGGCAGCAGCAGCTCGGCTGCGTCGCATCCTGGTGCGGCTAGGAAGCCCGTCGCCTTGCATACGCTGACGGATTCAACCTCGGCGTCGACAGGGATGGAGAAGGTCGCAGGCAGGTTGAGTGTCTTTACGGCGTAGTCAACGAAATTCTTCCAAACCGGCAAAGCTGCGACCGCGCCGGTAGATTTGCCGCCGAGCGGCTTATGGTCGTCATTACCGACGTAGACCACGACGACTAGTCCAGGCACGCCGCCGACGAACCATGCGTCGGTCCATTCGTTAGTCGTGCCGGTCTTTCCGAATGTTTCGTAGCCCTGTACCTTCGCACGCGCTCCGGTGCCCCACGCCGTGACCTGCTGAAGCATCGAGCGCATCGTGACGGCTACGGCAGGCGTAAGCGCGGGCGTTAGCTGCGGCCCGTTTTGTTCCAGCGTCTCGTTGCGCTGGGAGAGTATTTCCCTTATCGCATAGGGCTTCGCCTGGTAGCCGTTGTTTGCGAACGCCGAGTAGGCGACGCAGAGCTCCAGCGGCGTCAGGCTGGCGGTGCCGAGCGCGACAGACAAGTCGTCCGGCAAGTGCGGCGTGGTGATGCCTATGCGCCGCGCGAGGTCTGCAATATGGCGCACCCCGCTTATCTGCGCCAGGCGCACGGCGGAGGTGTTTATAGAACGAGCGAGCGCTCGCATCAGCGTAATTTCGCCGTCGTACTTGTCCGAGGTGTAATTGCCTGGAGCCCATCCGTTGGGGAAGAGCAGCGGCGCGTCAAGCACATGGTCGACGCCGCGGTAGCCCTGTTCAAGCGCCGAAGCGTAGACGATCGGCTTAAAAGCAGACCCCGGCTGGCGGAAAGCCTGCGTCGCGCGGTTGAACTTGCTCTTGTTGAAGTCGCGTCCGCCGACGAGCGCCAGTATCTCTCCCGTGTTCGGGTCGAGCGCCACGAGTGCGCCTTCGTGTTTCATAGCTGAGACGAGTTCCTCCGCCTTGGCCTGAAGGTCCTTGTCTATCGTCGTGTGGACGCTGAGCCCTCCGCGATAAATCCTGTCCGCGCCGTAGGAGGGCAGTAGATGGTTGAAAAGTATGTGCGAAACGAAATATGGCGCGTCCTCTAACGTTATTGGGTTGCCGCGGCGCGAATCCTCAGCTAGCTGCGGCGCTTTGTTGATATTGGCGTCGTAGTCGGCCTTAGATATCCAGTCGAGGTCAAGCATTCTGCGCAGGACGTATGACTTTCTAGCCTGCGAGTTGCCTTTGTGACGGAACGGCGAATATTTCTCGGGCGCCGCTACGAGCCCGGCTAATATAGCAGATTCGTTGATGTCGAGTTTCGCGGGCGCTTTGCCGAAATATGCGCGCGAAGCGGCCTCTATACCGTAGGTGCCGTGCCCCATGTATATAGTGTTGAGGTACATTTCTAAGAGCTGGTCCTTAGTGTAGATCCGTTCGAGCCTGATTGCGAGTACTATCTCGCGCGCCTTACGGATCACCGTCTTTTCGTTTGATAGGAAGAGGTTGCGTGCGAGCTGCTGCGTTATTGTGCTTGCGCCCTGCTTAGCCTCGCCGTGAAATATGTCGACGACCAGCGCGCGCATTATCGCGACAGGGCGTATGCCGGAATGCTCGTAAAATTTGTCGTCCTCTGCGGCGAGAATGGCCTTCACCATCCATGGAGAAACGTTCTGAAGCTTTACCCATGTGCGGTTTTCTTGGAAAAGCTGCGTTATCAGACGGCCTTTGCGGTCATAGACCTTCGTCGCCAAACTTGGCTCATGCGCGAGGATTTCCGGCGTCGTCGGCAAAGATTCTGTGATTTCTCTCAGAAAGAGCAGGCAGATTACTGCTATCACAGCCGCAGCCACTGCTGCGGTCAGCATAAACGACGCAAAAAGTTTGGAAGTAAATGTTTTTCCCCGTCTCTGTTTTTTATTTTCAATGGAAAAATCCCTGTCGTCCTTGCGTGTTCGGGACATTCTTTTCTATACCTCCGAAGTAGTTGCAGCATATAGCGGCATTATATCACAACCTTACTTACTGGGCCGCCGATGTGGGACGCCCGCAGTATCTGCCATAACAAAAGAACGGCGTCCCGTTGCAGGGACGCCGTTTGATGACTAAATATTTAACGGGTATGTTATTTCGCGATTTTCTTCTTGAGGCCGAAGGTTGTGGCGAGCATGAAGAATATCAGGATGATGCCGACATATCCGTTGATTCCATAGATGATGTTGACTATCTTGCGGAAAGGCAGCATGAGGGCGACGAAGCAGGCGATGCATCCGAGAGCCACCGTAAGGCCGTAGAACTTCGTGGTTTTTTCTGCTGCGAATCTCGCAGATACCGACCAGAGAAGGGGAACGGCGGTCGTGAAAATACCGGCGAGGATGACGACCGAGAATATAGAGGCGAGCGGCGGCCAGAGGTATTCCGCAAGAATAAGCGAAGGAATGTCGGAAGCATAGAGTTCCTCAAAATGGGTGAGAAGGCCGAAAGCAAGGATGCACGCGCCTACAACAAAACCGATGGCGCCCAGCGTGGTGCCGATAACTGCTTCTTTCTTGCTGTTGGCCTTTGTGCCCATCGCGGCGAGGAATGCTGCGAGCCAAAGCATACAGAATCCGACATAGGAAGTCCCCGCCATGAACCAGTTGCTGCCTACACGGATGAACTTGTCAGGATCGAGAGAGCCGGATTCAATGAGTGCGACCCCTTCAGAAACGCCGGCGGGGTTCTGGAGGATGGCGGCGAGCCCTACTCCAAGCGCGATTACGACGATCAACGGGCCGATGGAGCCGATAATGTCGACTATCTTACCCAGCCCAAGGACGACGACGCCTACCGAGACGACAAGCATAAATATCGCGCCGTATGCCGGAGGAAGCTGGTAATACTGGTTGAAAGTGCCGCCTGCTCCGCCGAGCATGACGATGTATGACATATAAATGAACGCGATTGAGAAATAGTCGTAAAAACCGCCGATATACTTGCCGCAGTAGTAACGGTAGATGTCGTTGGTATTGGCGAAACGCTCATTGAATCCTGCAACTATAAAGTCTCCTCCTACATATATGAAGCAGATCAGGACGAAAGCTCCTACGAGCAGCCCCTGATAACCGTACCCCGCAAAATATTGGAGGACTTCCTGACCGGTGGCGAAACCGGCGCCGATCAAGAACGCGATGAATGCGCCCGCGAACTTGATGACGTTTACCCAACTGACTTTGTTGTTATCCATTGCAGCACGACCTTTCGGATGTGAATTTTGTAACATCGTTACAATATCACATTTTGGGCGCATAGTAAAAAGAATAATCTCAAACATTAAAAGGATTATTCCGCAATACAAATATGCCGCAAATGTTTACGCCATATCTTTATGCTTAGATATAAAAGGCTTTTCATATAAAAAGCGGGCCGTTTGAGAAACGGCCCGCCTGTCTCTTTTCGTTCAGCCGCACGGCTTAGCCGCCGCTGATGTTGTGTATCACCTGGACGTCCGCTCCGTCAGGGATCTTTGCTTCCGCGTAGCGGTCTTTGCCTATAACGTTGTCGTTGACCCATACCGAGATCAGTCGGAACTTATAGTTTTTCTCCTTCAGCAATTCGCTGACTGTAAGCCCTTCTCTCCACAGAAACGGATCACCGTTGACGGTTATCATGCGATACGCTCCTTTTTAATTTTTAGCTACGCCTCGAACTCGTCCTCCGGCTTCAGGTGCTTTTTCAGCAGCTCGACGACGTCGGGGTAGTCTATTCCAAGGCGCTTCACAGTGGCGAGCGTCGGAATTCCGTTCTTATTCCATCCGCGGCGCTTGTAGACGGCCATCTTGAGCATCTCCCACTGTTCGCGGCGGTGCTTCTGGAGAAGGTCTATCTTCTCGCGGACGCTGAGGCCGTCGGTGTTTTCGCCGAACTCCCTGAGCTTTGAGTCGAAGTAGTCGGGACGTGCGTTCCACTCATCTTCCCAGACAGGGCCCAGGCCGCGGTCCGGCGCTTCGTGGTACTTGGCCGTCCCCTTGCCCATGCGCAGGTTGAAGATGCGCTCGAAATTGTACACCTTCTCCGACTGCTCTATAAGGCCGTCGCGCGTAAGGTGCTTTCCGGTTATCGCCTCGTAGATGTCGAGATAGTTCTGGAGATGCTCCGGCACCCTCGCCGCCTCGATGCCCTTGTACCTGATGCCGTTGTCGGCCGGCTCGATGTCGTTCCACGGAAGTTTGCAGAGTCCCTGAAGAGAGAACCAGAGACGGAAGTTCGGGAAGAAGAAGAGTGCCTCAGCCTTATCCTCGTAGGTCGGAAGCTGCTTGTTCACCATGTCCATGAAGATCAGCCACGCTTCGTCGTGCTGCGGCCCCTTCAGCGTAAGGAAATATCCGCCCCACTGAGCGATGGATTCCTGGCAGCGGTATTCAGAAGCTTCAAGCCCCTGGCAGACCATGCCTATCTTCATCATAGTCTCCATGTCCGCTCCGTATTCCTTCGCGAAGTGCTCGCGCGCCTCTTCGACGCCGCGTCCGCAGGCTATCGCGAACTCGTCCTCTCCGCGCGCTATGCGGTGGATGAGCTCCATTATGTCCGCTTTGCGGCCGAAATTGAGGTCGAGCCCGTGCGTGTTCTCTTTATTGATGAGCCCGAGCTCGAAACACTCGCATACGAAGGCAAGACCGGTGCCGAGCGATATCGTGTCAAGTCCGTAGTGGTCGGCGTAGAAATTGGCTTCTATCGTCCAATACGGGTCGAAGATGCCCAGGTTTGAGCCGAGCCCCGCGGCTGTCTCGTATTCAGGACCGTCGACGATTACCTCTCTGCCCTTCCACGGCCCGGTCTGGAGCGGGAAGTGGTCTACGGCTTTAGCGCAGGCCATTGAGCATCCGTACCAGCATCCGTCCGCCATTCCCTGTGTGAAAAGTTTCTTGTAGGCGTCGGAGCTGACGTTGTCGATGTCCTTGTGGCGTCCGAACTTATAGTTATTGACCGGAAGAAGGTCGTAAGCGTCCATTATCTCCATAAGGTGCGCCGTTCCGACGGAGCGCATCTTGCTCTGCTTGTCGTCGAGGTCGTGGATGCGCTTGTGTATGCTCACGCCGCAGCGCTGGATGGTCTTCACGTCTACGGGGTCGTTCTCCAGCCCGGTGAAGTGCGTGCGTTTCACGACCAGCGCCGCGACGTTCTTGTCGCACAGCACCGTCCCGCCGCCGCCGCGTCCGGCCTGCTTCAGGCGCACGGCCTTGCGGCGCACGTCGTAGAAGCTGAAGTTCATTCCGCACCAGTAGCTCGTTCGCGCCGCCATACCGGTTGAAATGACGGATATCGTGCGCTTGTCGGCCTCGTCCTTCGCGAAGTACTCATGGAGGTCTTCCGACACGGCGTAGGCGTTCGGATCCTCTAGGGTGGACTCGTAAACCGTTATCTTGTAGTTGTCGCCGTCGATGAAGATGACGACTGGACGGTCGGCCTTGCCCTGGAGCTCCATCGCGTCAAAAC
>URAG01000070.1 GCA_900545755.1 uncultured Cloacibacillus sp.
TCATCGCGAAGCTCATACCAGACCGCGGTGCATGGATAGAATTCGACCTTGCGGCGGGCGACGTGCTCTCCGTCAAGATAGACAACCGCAAAAAAATCCCCGTCACACAGATGCTCCGCGCCCTCGGCGTGCAGACCACGGACGAGATGATACACCTCTTCGACGGCAAGGAAGTTGAAAAAGACCTCGTCGACGACGACGTACGCGGAATGCTGCTCGCTGAGGACATAATCTCCCCGGACGGCGCCGGCACAGTCGAGATACGCAAAAACACGCGCCTTACAAAGGAACACATGGAGGTGCTCTGGAACCACGGGCGCACCAAAGTCTGGGTCTGGGACATAGACCCGTCGCTCGCCGTGACCATCGAGCGCGACAACACCAACACGCCCGACGAAGCCATGCTCGAGCTCTTCCGCAAACTGCGCCCGAACGAACCGGCGCGCATGGAAAACGCGCGCGAATACATATCGAGTATATTCTTCGATCCGCGGCGCTACAACCTCGGCCGCGTCGGGCGCTATAAGATCAACCGCAGGCTTCAGCTTGACATAGCGAGCAGCGAGCGCCTGCTTACAGTTACCGATGTCGTCGCGATAGTCAAGGGACTCATCCGCCTGCGCGACGGCAACGAGCATATGGACGACATCGACCATCTAGGGAACCGCCGCGTGCGCGCGGTCGGCGAGCTGCTTCAGAACCAGGTGCGTATCGGCCTGCTCCGTATGGAGCGCATCGCGCGCGAGCGCATGACGACGACGCCGGATCTCGCGACCGCTATGGCGAAGGATCTCATCAACGTCCGCCCAATTTCCGCGGCGCTCCGCGAGTTCTTCGGCTCCGGCCAGCTATCGCAGTTCATGGACCAGACGAACCCGCTCGCGGAACTCACGCACCGCCGCCGCCTCTCGGCGCTCGGCCCCGGGGGCCTGTCGCGCGAACGCGCTGGATTTGAAGCGCGCGACGTCCACCACACGCACTATGGACGCGTCTGCCCGATAGAAACCCCTGAAGGACCGAACATCGGGCTTGTCACCTCGCTTGCGACCTTTGCGCGCATCAACGAATACGGCTTCCTCGTCTGCCCGCGCCGCAAGGTTGTCGACGGACAGGTCACAGACGAGATCATTTATCTCTCCGCCGACGAAGAAGACGAATACTACGTCGGACGCGCAGACCTCCCGATGGACGACGAAGGTCGCATCATCCCGTCCTCCACAGGCGGCGTCTATGTCCGTCACCAGGACAATACCATAGAGATCGACCCGAAAGAGCTTGACTACCTCGACATATCGCCGAAGCAGATAGTCTCCATCTCGACTGCGCTCATCCCATTCCTTGAGCACGACGACGCCAACCGCGCGCTTATGGGCTCCAACATGCAGCGCCAGGCCGTCCCGCTCGTATTTCCCGACTCGCCGGTCGTCGGCACGGGCATCGAGCACCGCATAGCGAAAGACTCCGGCTCATGCGTCGTATCGCGCCGCGCCGGAACAGTCACCTACGTCGATGCCGATAGGATAGAGATAAAGACCGACGACGGCGGCTATGACGAATACCGTATGCAGAAGTTCCGCCGCTCGAACCAGGGCACTGCTATACACCAGCGCCCGATAGTCTCGCACGGCCAGCATGTCGACGCCAGCGAGATAATCGGCGACGGCCAGGCCTGCGACCAGGGAGAGCTCGCGCTTGGACGCAACGTCCTCGTCGCCTTCGTCTCGTGGGAGGGCTATAACTTCGAAGACGCCATCCTGCTCTCGCAGCGGCTCGTAAAAGAGGACTTCTACACCTCGATACATATAGAAGAATATGAAGTTGAGGCGCGCGACACGAAGCTCGGCCCTGAAGAGATTTCGCGCGACATCCCGAACGTCGGCGAAGACGCGCTGAAAAACCTCGACGAAGACGGCATCGTGCGCATCGGAGCCGAAGTCAAGGCCGGCGACATACTAGTCGGAAAGGTCACGCCGAAGGGAGAGTCCGACCAGTCGCCTGAAGAAAAACTTCTGCGCGCGATATTCGGCGAAAAGGCGCGCGAAGTCCGCGACACATCGCTGCGCGTCCCGCACGGCGAAGGCGGCAAAGTAGTCGAAATAAAGCGCCTCTCTCGCGAAAAGAACAGCGAAGACTTGAGCGCTGGAGTAAACGAAGTCGTCAAGGTTTATGTCGCCCAGTTCCGTAAAATCACGGAAGGCGACAAGATGGCGGGCCGCCACGGCAACAAGGGCGTCGTCTCGCGCATCATGGCCGAAGAAGACATGCCCTACCTCTCCGACGGTACGCCGGTCGACGTCGTCCTCAACCCGCTCGGCGTCCCGAGCCGTATGAACCTTGGACAGGTTCTCGAAACGATGCTCGGCTTCGTTGCGAGAGAGAACGGCTACAAAGTCGTCACACCGGTCTTCGAATCCGTAACATCGGAAGACATCGCCTCCGACATCAAGAAAATCCAGGAGACGAAGTACCCCGAGATGCGTGACGACTGCAAGATAACGATATACGATGGACGTACAGGCGAGCCGATGGCCAACAAGGTCATGGTCGGCGTCATGTACATGCTGAAATTGATACACCTTGTAGATGACAAGATCCACGCGCGCTCGATAGGGCCGTACAGCCTTATCACCCAGCAGCCGCTTGGCGGTAAAACGCAGTTTGGAGGACAGCGTTTCGGAGAAATGGAAGTCTGGGCGCTCGAAGGCTACGGCGCTGCTCACATGCTCCAGGAAATGCTCACAGTCAAGTCCGACGACATTCGCGGACGCCTCAAGACCTACGAGCGCATCGTCAAGGGCGAGAACCTCACGAAGCCTGGCGTGCCAGAGTCCTTCCGCGTCCTTATCAAGGAACTCCAGGGGCTCGCGCTTGACGTCGAAATTATGTACGCAGACGGCACTTTCGGAGAGCTTGTGCTAAGCGACGATGAAGAGAAAGGCCAGCGCCGCGTATCGTTCAAGCCCGACGCGACCGTCGACGACATCGACGCGGCGTTCCTCAGCGACGCAGACGCAGTCTCTAAGGGACGCGAAACTGGCGGCGGCATAGACGATCTGTTCCACGAAGGTGCTGCGGAGTACAGCGGACTCGAACTGCATGAGACCGACGAAGAAAAAGAGGCTGCTGCGCTGAACGACGATCTGTTTGAAAGCGACACTGATACCGGTGACCAGGGGGATGAAGATTAATGAGTAACATGGGCCATGAAATCGCCGGAGTAAGGATGAGACTTTCTTCCCCGGAGAGAGTCAGAGAACTCTCGAACGGGGAAGTCAAGAAACCGGAGACGATAAACTATAGGTCGCTCCGGCCAGAGAAGGACGGCCTCTTCTGCGAGCGCATATTTGGTCCCATCAGGAGCTACGAATGCGCCTGCGGAAAATATAAGCGTAGCGGTCCGAAGTTCCGCGGCGTCGTCTGCGAGCGCTGCGGTGTTGAAGTCACCGACAACCGCGTGCGCCGCGAAAGGATGGGCCACATCGAGCTTGCCGCTCCGGTCGTCCACATCTGGTACCTGCGCGGCATCCCGAGCCGCCTGAGTTTGCTGCTAGGCGCTTCGACGAAGGATCTTGAAAAGGTCGTCTACTTCGCCCCGACGCGCCGCCGCGAAAAGGTATATAAGGTAGTCAACGAAGGGCGCAGGATAGACCTTGCACGCCGCGGTTCTCTCATGTCCGCCTCGGAGGAGCGAATCCACCGTTTCTACGACTCTAAGTTCAAGGCTGAGGAGGCCTTCCGTATTACGAAGGTTGAGGACGTCCCCGTCGACGAAGGCGACATTATTACGGCGGCGCAGGTCGGCCGATTCCGCAGCGACTTCGGCGACGACCTCTTCAAGGTCGAGCCGGCATACAGAATATATAACGAGGGCGAATCCGTTGACGGAGCGAAGATAGTCTCCGAAACGAAAAAGAAGGTCATGCTTGAGCGTGATCCCGAGCTCAAGGCCGACCGCGCCGTCCTTAACAACCAGGAAGCATACATTGTCACTGCGGTCGTCCATCTTCCGTTCGCGAAAAACGACGTAATCTCCGAGAGCGAATCGCGCCTCTACACGCAGAAATATCCGAAGCGCTTCCAGGCAGTCGAGGAGAGCGAGACTATAGAAGACCCGTGCTACATTGTTATCCACGGCGGCGACTCTCCGTTCGAGCGCGGCGACATCATACTCGAACGCGAACAGGCGATCTGCGCGGCCTATGACCCGAACTTCAAAGCCGGTATCGGAGCCGAAGGCGTTTACACGCTGTTGCACGAGATAGATATCGATACGCTCGTCGACCAGCTCCGCGAGGAGATAGCCGAGTGCTCTGGACAGAAGAAGCGTAAGCTTATCAAGCGCCTCCAAGTCGCCGAGGACTTCCGCAAGAGCGACTCGCGCCCCGAATGGATGGTGCTCTCAGTCCTTCCAGTCATTCCGCCGGACCTTCGCCCGATGGTCCAGCTTGACGGCGGACGCTTTGCGACTTCGGACCTCAATGACCTCTATCGCCGCGTCATCAACCGCAATAACCGTCTCCGCAAGCTCCAGGAGCTACGCGCACCCGAGATCATCGTGCGCAATGAAAAGCGTATGCTCCAGGAGTCTGTTGACGCGCTGATAGACAACGGCCGCCGCGGCAAGGCGGTGCTCGGCGCCGGAAACCGTCCGCTCAAGAGCCTCACCGACCTGCTGCGCGGGAAGAAGGGGCGCTTCCGTCAGAACCTTCTCGGGAAACGAGTCGACTACTCCGGACGCTCCGTCATCGTCATCGGCCCGCACCTCAAGATATACCAGTGCGGCCTTCCAAAGCAGATGGCGCTCGAACTTTTCAAACCGTTCGTCATGCACAAGCTCGTCGAGAGCGGGCTTGCGCCGAACGTCAAGAGTGCGCGCCGCTTCATAGAGCGCGGCCGCGACGAGGTATGGGGAATCCTAGAAGACATCATTAAGGACCACCCCGTCATGCTCAACCGCGCGCCGACGCTGCACCGCCTCGGCATACAGGCATTCGAGCCGGTCCTTATAGAAGGAAAGGCGATACGCCTGCACCCTCTAGTCTGCACGGCCTTCAACGCAGACTTCGATGGGGACCAGATGGCCGTCCACGTCCCGCTCTCGCTCGAAGCGCAGACCGAGGCGCGCGTCCTCATGCTCTCCTCGAACAATCTGCTCTCGCCGGCGAGCGGTAAGCCGGTCGTCACGCCGACGCAGGACATCATTCTCGGCGTTTACTATCTGACGACTATGCGTAATGGTATGAAGGGCGAGGGCATGCACTTCCGCGACATGGACGACGTCCTTTCCGCGCTCGACCACGAGCTCGTCCACGTCAACTCGAAGATAATGCTCAAGAAAGCCCCCGAGTGGGAGTGCGACACCGTCGACGGCAAATGGATAGAGACGACGCCTGGCCGCGTACTCTTCAACTGCGCTCTGCACCCAGGCTTCCGCTATAAAAACGACATAATCAATAAGAAGGAAATGGGCAAGCTGCTCGACGAAGCCTACGATAAAGTGGGGCAGACCGGCATGGTCGAGATGCTCGACGCGATAAAGTCGCTCGGCTATCACTGGTCGACAGTCAGCGGCATCAGTCTCGGCGTCGGCGATATAATCGTCCCGAAGGAGAAACGCGAGATACTCGACGTCACAGAAGTGCAGGAAGAGGACCTCACCTCGCAGTATGAAATGGGTATCATGACAGAGGATGAATATATGCGCCAGAAGGACATCCTCTGGGCCGATGCGGGACGCCGCATCGCGGACAAGATCATGGAGAGCATGGACCTCACTAACGCCCTCTGGATAATGGTTGACTCCGGAGCCCGAGGCTCCCGCGGGCAGGTCGCCCAGATGGCTGGTATCCGCGGACTCATGGCGGACCCGTCTGGCCGTATCATCCGCTACCCGATCACGGCGAACTTTAAAGAAGGGCTCAACACGCTGGAATACTTCATATCCACGCACGGAGCTAGAAAAGGGCTTGCCGACACGGCTCTTCGTACCGCTAAGTCGGGTTATCTGACGCGCCGCCTCGTCGACGTCGCACAGGATCTTATCGTAACCGAAGAAGACTGCGATACGCATCACGGCGTCGAAATCCGTCCGCTCCTCCAGCAGGACGGCAAAGTCACCATCGGTATGGCGGAGCGTCTCACTGGGCGCGTAAGCCTTGAAGATGTAAGGAACTCTGAAACCGGCGAGCTGATACTTGAAAGAAACGAAGAGATAAGCGCTGAAAAAGCGAAATATATAGAGTCGCTTGGCATCACCTCCGTCTGGGTGCGCAGCCCGCTGACCTGTGGCCTGCGTCATGGCATCTGCCGCATGTGCTACGGACGTGACCTTGCGACTAGAAAGAAAGTCGCGATAGGCGAATCCGTCGGAGTAGTTGCGGCCCAGTCGATAGGCGAACCCGGAACGCAGCTTACGATGCGCACATTCCACACCGGAGGCGTCCGCCAGTTCACTGGTGAAGATATCACTCAGGGGCTTCCGAGAATCGAACAGCTCTTTGAGGTCCGCCGCCCGAAGAAGGTCGCCATCCTTGCCGAAGAGGAAGGCACTATCGTCGAGCTTCGCGAGATGGACGGCAAACGCAAGCTCATAATAGCCAAGGAGCACGAGGATGGCACAGAGGAGCGCGTCTCATACAACATTCCTGCCTCGCAGAACCTGCTCTCCGGCATAGAAGAAGGCAGCCACATAAAGAAGGGGCAGATTCTCACCGAAGGCTACATCGACCCGCAGCAGCTGCTTGAAGTCGAAGGACTTGAGGCAGTACAGCACTATCTGCTCGACGGCATTCAGGAAGTTTACCGTTCGCAGGGCGTCTCCATCAACGACAAGCACATCGAGACAATCCTGCGCAAGGTGGCGCCGGTCAACCGCGTCCGCGTCATGAAGGAAGGCGACAGCTCCTTCGTATCCGGCGAGCTTGTATGGAAGGACGACCTCGAGAAGGCGGTCGAAGAGATTCGCGGCAAGAATGCCGCGTCCCTCGAAGAGTCTTACAACTTCTTAAAGGACTACAGGATAGTCGACGTAGCCGGCTGTGCCGCGCCAGAAAATGGCGGCCAGGATTTGTCCTCTTTCAGCAAAGGAACGCTTGAAGCGATACTCCAGCCTGGCAGCGCCGCAACCGAGATAACGGCAGAAGACCAGAACGGCGAAGTTCGCGTCATAATAGGCGACACAAACTTCAGGCGCGCGATGGAGGGACTCGAACTGATAGGCGATTTCACGTCGCCAGAGACCGGAGAAATCCTTGTCGCTGGCGGTACGCGGCTCACATCGCCCGACCTTGCGGCGATAATCGGCTTTGCGCCGCAGCCAGTCTACATCCGCGATATGAATCTGCTTGAAGAGAACAAGGACAAGTCATGGATAGCCGGCGACATTACCGACGAAGCCGGAAACATCATCGTGAAGTCTGACTCTGTACTTGGCGACGATGTTATTGCTCTTCTTAAGAAGCACAACATAAAGCAAATAAAGCTCTGGAAGTCGCCGGAGATCATTAACCTGACCGACGCGATGCACCACGCGCTTATCGACCACTTCTTCGGCAAGGCCGTGAAGCAGGCCTTCAACGCCGACGGAGAAATAATTGAGGACATTCCGCACGTGATCGACGGTTCCGTCATCAGCGGCATCATCGACGGCTCGATAAGCGGAGTCGAGTGCGACGAAATGATCCTGACACGCGAACGTGTGCTAAAACTCCTGCTCACAGAAAGAGTGCTGGGCAAGATACTGCTCGAACCCGTCGCCAACGAAAAGGGAGAAATCGTCGCGGCAGGCGCGCAGGAAATCACTAGCTCCCTGCTCGACAAGATAGCGGCGGTAGCCACGGGAACGATCACCGTGCGATCAAAATCGTCGGCATCCGAATATAAGAAGCTCATGCAGCGCGTTTCGTTCGTCCGCAGACTTAGCGAAGAGCCACAGTGGCGTCCGGTCGTCCATGGAGTGACGAAGGCTGCGCTCGCAACCGACAGCTTCCTCTCTGCGGCTTCGTTCCAGCAGACGGCGCAGGTCCTCGCTGCGGCGGCTGTGCGCGGCGACGTCGACACGCTCGCAGGACTTAAAGAGAACGTCATCATCGGCCTGCTCATCCCTGCCGGTACCGGAGTGGAACGCCACCGCAAGGTCGAGATAACGGAAATCAGCGGCGACGCGCCGGATACGGAGCCAGCTGAGCCTACCTTCGCAGAATAACAAATCTGCGGTAGAATAATTTTTGCAGCGCAGAGCGCCGTGTTTATTGACACGTGCGCACTGCGCTGTTAATATATATCGGTGCGGCTGCGCACGGGAGGTGTTCGTGTGCCTTTAAATGAATTATCCTCCTCGCCGAGAACGGCGGGCTTCAATAGCGTCATGAGAAGTCTGAAACGCGGAGAGGTGTTGAAGATATTTCTGGCGGACGACGCCGACGAGAAACTCGCAGGGGAAGTCAGAAGGGCTTCGGAAGAAGCTGGAACGCCTGTGGAACTTGCGGAAGATTCGGTGAAGTTAGGAAGAGCCTGCGTCGTATCACACAAAACAGCGGTCGCGGCGATTCTTAAAAAGTAGAACAATTAGTATGAGAAGGAGGGAGCCATTTGCCAACAATTAGTCAGCTTATTCGTACGGGCAGAGAAGAAAAGAGACGCCGTTCAAGCGCGCCTGCACTCCAGGAGAACCCACAGCGCCGCGGCGTATGCACCCGCGTTTATACGGTTACGCCGAAGAAGCCAAACTCGGCTCTTCGTAAAGTCGCGCGTGTCCGTCTTACGAACGGTATAGAGGTTACTGCCTATATTCCCGGCGTAGGGCACAATCTTCAGGAACACTCTGTTGTGCTTGTTCGCGGCGGTCGTGTAAAGGACCTGCCGGGTGTCCGTTATCACATAATCAGAGGTACGCTTGACTGCGGTGGAGTTGAAAACCGCCGTCAGAGCCGCTCACTTTATGGTGCGCGCCGACCGAAATAGTTTTTTGGAATTTTAGTGGAGGTAGTTATTTATGCCGCGTAAGGGTCATGTAAAGAAACGTATAACGCCGCCCGATTCCATCTATGGAAGCGCATCTGTGACGAAGTTCATTAACTGTCTTATGATGGGCGGAAAGAAAAGTACTGCAGAGCGTATTTTCTATGGTGCACTGGAATTGGCTGGGGGCCGGCTCAACATGGAGCCCGGCGAGGTTTTTGAAAAAGCGATGGCGAACGTCCGTCCTCTAGTTGAGGTTCGTCCGAGACGAGTCGGCGGTGCCACGTATCAGGTTCCCGTCGAGGTAAAGCCCGACAGAGCCCAGGCGCTCGCGATTAGATGGATAATCAGCTACTCGCGCTCGCGCAAGGGAATACCGATGGTCGAGCGTCTTGCTAGAGAGTTTGGCGATGCGTGCAAGGGTGAAGGCGGTTCTGTCAAGAAACGCGAAGATACTCACCGCATGGCGGAAGCCAACCGCGCGTTTGCTCACTACCGTTGGTAGTGAAGACAATAAATTCTAATTTGGTTTGGTGGTGTTGACGATGCAGGGCATCGATTTAAGCAAAGTGCGCAATATAGGAATAGCTGCGCATATAGATGCGGGTAAGACGACGACTACAGAGCGTATCTTGTTCTATACCGGCCGTAAACACAAGCTCGGCGAGACGCATGAAGGCGCCGCTACGATGGACTGGATGGAGCAGGAGCGCGAACGTGGCATTACCATTACTTCGGCCGCTACTACCTGTTTCTGGCACGATTGCCTGATCAATATCATTGATACGCCCGGGCACGTGGACTTTACCGTAGAAGTCGAGCGTTCCATGCGCGTTCTCGACGGTGCCGTTTCGGTGTTCTGCGCCGTAGGCGGAGTTGAGCCGCAGTCCGAGACCGTATGGCGTCAGGCTGATAAGTACGGAGTGCCCAGGATAGCGTTCGTCAACAAAATGGACAGAGTTGGCGCTGATTTCTCCGCAGTTGTAGACCAGATGCGCAAACGTCTCGGAGCCAAGGCCGTACCCATTCAGCTCCCGATAGGGGTCGAAGACGGCTTTACCGGCATGGTCGACCTCGTCAACTACAAAGCCGTCATTTACGACGATACTCTTGGCACGGCCTTCCATAGCGCGGAGATTCCTCCGCAGCTTGAGGAGGAGGCGGCCCTCGCGAGAATGGAAATGCTTGAGATGCTGGCCGACTACGACGACGAGATGATGGAGATGTACCTCGAAGGCAAAGACATCCCTGTCGAGCTCATCAAGAAAGTCATCAGAAAGGCCACGATAAGCCTCGATATCGTTCCAGTTATGTGCGGTTCTGCATTTAAGAACAAGGGAGTTCAACCGCTTCTTGACGCTGTCGTTGAATACCTGCCGAGCCCGCTCGATATGCCACATGTCATGGGGGTCGACCCAGACGACACATCGAAGACTATAGAAATTAAGGCAGACGCTAATGAGCCTTTTGCAGCGCTCGCTTTTAAAATTATGGTCGACCCGTTTGTAGGACGTCTCGCGTTCTGCCGCATCTACTCCGGTACAATAGAGAACGGGATGTCCATCTACAACACTAACACAAGACGCCGCGAAAGAATCGGACGCATTCTTCGTATGCACGCTAATAAGCGTGAGGAGATGGATAGTGCGCAGGCTGGACTCATTGTCGCCATTCCTGGCCTCAAACAGGTACGTACTGGTGACACGCTATGTGACGAAAGACGTCCGGTCCTTCTTGAAAACCTTGTGTTCCCTGAGCCCGTCATCTCACTTTCTGTTGAGCCTATGAGTAAGGCGGATCAAATTAAACTTGCTAAAGGGCTTGAAGCGCTTTCGGAAGAAGATCCAACCTTCCGCGTCTCCGTCAATGAAGATACCGGTCAGACGCTCATCAGCGGTATGGGAGAACTCCACCTTGAGATTATCGTAGACCGCCTCCGCAGGGAGTTCAATGTTGAAGTCAAGGTTGGGCGTCCTCAGGTCGCTTATCGTGAGGCTATACGAAAACCGGCGAGAGCCCAGGGAAAGTTCGTCAGACAGTCCGGGGGTAAGGGCCAGTACGGTGACGTTGTACTTGAGATCGAGCCTCTCGAAGATGGCAAAGGCTTCGAGTGGGAAGATAAGATCATTGGTGGCGTAGTCCCGAAGGAATACATTCCCGCTGCTCAGAAGGGCGTTGAAGACGCCCTTAACAACGGCGTACTCGGCGGCTATCCTGTCATCGGTATAAAAGTCGCCCTTGTTGATGGAAGTTACCACGAAGTCGACAGCTCCGAAATGGCTTTCCGTATTGCTGGTTCAATGGCAATAAAAGAAGCTCTTAAAAAAGCAGACCCAGTTCTTATGGAGCCTGTCATGAACGTTGAAGTCGTCGTTCCTGAAGAATACATGGGAGACGTCATCGGCGATCTTTCGTCGCGCCGCGGTAGGGTTGTAGAGATGGGCGTACGCGCTAACGCGCGCATTGTTAAGGCTTTCGTTCCGCTCGCGGAGATGTTTGGTTACGCGACCGATCTTAGAAGCAAAACTTCTGGTCGTGCCTCGTATACCATGAGCTTCGACCATTACGAAGAAGTGCCTCGCAATGTAGCCGAAGAGCTGCTGAAAGCGTAGGCTTAAGAATCATCAGAGGAGGTAAGACTAGTTATGGCAAAGGAACATTTTGTACGTAATAAGCCGCATCTTAACATAGGTACGATAGGGCATATCGACCACGGCA
>URAG01000071.1 GCA_900545755.1 uncultured Cloacibacillus sp.
CGACTGCATCCGCCACATCAACGCCCGCCACAAGGTCGACATGCCCATCGCCGGGATGGTTTACCGCGTGCTCTACGAGGGCGCCCCGGCCCGCCTATGCATGCAGGAACTGACTACCAAATTAATCTGACAAAGATATGAAAACACTGAAATTAGACATTGCCAAAGCGGGTGTCGCCCTCACGGCCGACATCGAGGCCAAGGCACAGGCCGCCAACGCCCTGCTGCACTCGGGCAAAGGCGCCGGAAACGACTTTCTGGGTTGGGTGAAGCTCCCCTCGTCGATCTCGGAGGCCGAGATCAAGGCCATCGAAGAGCAGGCCGCGAAGCTGCGCGCCGAAGGATTTGAGGCTTCTGCATACCGCTGCGACGTTTCCGACACGGCTGCGGTAGAGGAGATGGTGAAGTGGACGGTTTCCAAATACGGCAGTCTCGACGCCGCTCTCAACAACGCCGGTATACAGACGCCTCAGCGGCCTATGGCGGAGATTACCGACGAAGAGTTCGACCGCACAGTCGCAGTCGACTTCAAAGGCGTCTGGAACTGTATGCGTTACGAAATAATCCAGATGCTTAAACAGGGCGGAGGAGCGATAGTCAACACTTCGTCGCAGGGCGGTGTGACGGGCTTCCCGGGCCAGGCGGCCTATATAGCCTGCAAACACGCCGTCATCGGGCTGACGCGCACCGCCGCAATCGACTATGCGGCGAAAAACGTACGCATCAACGCAGTGTGCCCAGGCGTCATCCTGACGCCTATGGCCGCCGAGCTCGTGCGCCGCAACCCCGACCTTGAAAAAGAGCTGCTGCGCGACATCCCAGCCGGCCGCTTCGGCAAGCCGGAGGAAATAGCGGACGCAGTTCTGTGGCTTTGCGGCCCGCACGCCGGTTTTGTGGATGGACACGCGTTGCTGGTGGACGGTGCGTTTTCCATACATTAAAGTAAAGCCAAGTCAGCATCGCGGCCCGCGTGTGCTTTTCCGCACGGCGCGGGCCGCGTTTGTTTTTATCAGTATGTGCGGCACAAAAAAGCGGAGCCTCTTTCGAGCGCTCCGCATATCGGTTTTATAAACGATCTGTGTGCAGTAAGCCTAGGCCGAGAGGGCTTTGACTTTCGCTGTGATGCTCGCCTTGCGGCGCGCGGCTGTGTTACGGTGGACGACGCCCTTGACTACCGCTTTGTCCAGTACGCTCTGAGCCTCGTTCAGCCTCTTCGTCGCAAGTTCAAGATCCTTGCTTTCCACCGCTTCGAGGAGTTTCTTCACCGCGTTCTTGCAGCGGGTTTTCCAGAAACGGTTGTAGATGCGGTTTCTCTCAGTGACCAGGACTCGTTTTTTAGCTGATTTCTTGTTTGGCAATGCCGTCACCTCCTTCACAAAGACAAGGGAAATCTTACCATAAACTATGGCCCTTGCGCAATACTTCGAAAATTTTCTCGGGAAATTTTATGCGTTTCCTTGCCGTAACGGCGGCTCTATGCTATATTTAGCAGGTTGTTTGGGGACTAACCGTGCAATGATAATTCTGAAAAGAATTGGACTTTTTTAGAATGTAGCAATTACGCAGGAGGTGTTGTCTGTGAAAAGGACGTTTCAGCCGCACAATCTGAGAAGGAAGCGCGCGATGGGCTTCCTGGAGCGCTCCGCGACGCCGAGCGGCCGCCGTATACTTAGGAACCGCCGCCGCAAGGGCAGGGCGCGCCTCGCCGTCTAGTTCTGGTGGATTTTGGGTTCTCATCTGCCGCTCGTCTGAAAAAAGGCTGGCAGTTTGATTTTGTTTTCCGCACCGGACGTCGTGACTCAGGCGGGCTGGTGCGGTTGTTGTATGTGTCGAATGCGGAAGGCCCAGCTCAGGCCGGAGTTGCGGTGGGCAAAAAGATAGCCTGCGGCGCGCAGCGTGTGCGCGGGAGGCGCGTGCTGCGCGAAGCGGTGCGCCGCCTGCTTCCGTGGGTTAAGGATGGTGTGTGGTTTGTCGCGTCGCTGCGCGAGAACGGTCTTGAAGCGAATGCGCGTGACGTCTATTATGACCTTTCCGCGTGCATGAAGCGCCGCGGGCTGCTCATCAAGGACTGGCCTGGTGCGGATTGGAGCGTAGATTCACAACGCGGTTGGTAGGCCGTATCTGCGCTTTGTCCTTGTTGTTCGCCGTCCGTTTTTACCAGGCGGCTGTGTCTCCTTTACTTGGAGGCGGAAAATGCCGTTTTTATCCGAGCTGCTCGGAGTACGCGTCCGAGGCTTTGAAAATGTACGGTCCTCTGATAGGGACGTACCTCGCCGCCGCAAGGCTGCTCAAGTGCGGCCCGTGGCACGCAGGCGGATTCGATCCAGTGCCTGATCACGGCGAGATCGCTGCGCGAAAATGGCTTGGAAAGCTCCTGAGGCTGCGGGAGCAAACTTCGAAAGGATAGGTGAAGATTCTTGGGTATTTGGGACGGAGCGAGCCAGCTCCTTCTTTCATTTCTTGAATTCCTCTACGGGATTACCAATTCGTACGGTTTTGCGATAATCATACTCACGCTGATAGTGAGAGTCGCTCTTTATCCGCTCAATCAGAAGCAGATGGTGAGCATGCAGCACATGCAGAAGATTCAGCCGATGCTTAAGGTTATTCAGGAAAAGTACGGCAACGACAGAGAAAAAATGAATCAAGAGACGATGCGTCTCTACAAGGAATATAAGGTGAATCCCGCCGCGGGATGCCTTCCCATTCTCGTACAGCTTCCGATACTAATTCTCCTTTTTAGAGTCCTCAACAATTACGATTTCGCCGATACGACTTTCATGGGCGTTTTGCTCGGCTCTTCCGCAACTGCTGGGCTCGCCCAGGCTGTCGGCGTCGCACCCGGCCCCGAGGGGGTCTACAGCATCTTCGCAGTGCTCGGCGGCATTCTAAAGAATCCGGCCGGCCTTGTAAATGCCGGGCTCTACCTTGGCAACCTTCTGCTTCTTATAGCCATATCCTTGCTTACGTGGGCGCAGCAGAAGCTCTCCGGTGCTGGCAATAATCCTCAGATGGCGATGATGAACACGATAATGCCGGTGTTTATGGCTTTTATATGCCTTTCGATGCCGGGCGGCGTTATGCTCTATTGGGGGCTCTCTTCGCTAATAGGCATAGCGCAGCAGTATTTCGTTATGAAGAAGACGAAAGAGCAGCTCGCTATAAAGCCGACGCTGCACAAGAACAAGCCTGTCAACCGGCAGAACGACGACGATGACGATGAGGACGACGAGGAATAAATAATGAGAAATGCTTCAGACACAGAGCTTATGCCGATGCCCGAGATAGAGAGCCGCGTCGTCGAGTGCTCCTCAGTTGAGGAAGCGAAGGCCAAGGGCGCGGAGATATGGGGGATTAAGCCTGACGATATAGACGCTACTGTTTTTTCAGAGGATAAAAAACTTTTCGGTCTTCTCGGCTCAACCTACAAGGTGGAGATAGCGCCATTCGCTCCGGTTTCATATATTAGATCCTGCCATTTCGTCAACGAGATGCTTGATAAAATGGATCTCGACCTCATTCCAGAGCTCACTGACGACGGCATAATCAACTTAGTCGGCGAGGATGCAGGTGTAGTCATCGGACGTTACGGCGAGACGCTGAAAGCGCTTGAATATATCACGAACCTAGTCTGCCACGACGACATGTCGACGCGCCGCGTGCGCTTCGACTGCGGCGGATATCGCGCGCGCCGAGAGCAGACGCTGCGCCGCCTTGCTGAGTCGATTGCGCGCGAAGCTAAGCGCAAGGGATCGCCTGTCAGCCTCGAGCCTATGTCCAGCTGGGAGCGTCGTATCATACACATCGCTCTGCGTGACGACAAGGACGTTGAAACGCGCTCGATAGGCGAAGAGCCGCTCCGCCGCGTGCTCGTCTGCCCTGTCGGCGGACAGCGCCGCGACAGGGAACGCGGCGGCAGGCCTCCGCGCCGCAGCAGCCGCCTCGGCTAAATCCTGCGGGACGTAGATGCGTCCTATCCTATTTGAAATCTTCGGCGTGAAGTTCCACAGCTATTATCTGCTGTGGGGCTTCGCGCTTTTTTTGCTCGTCGTATGGACGCGGCGCAGGGCCGTGCGTATCTACGGCATGAGTGATGAAATTGTGTCGTCCGTCCTCGTCTGGGTCTACTGCGCCGGAATACTCGGTTCATTCGTGCCTGGCATAATAGAGCGGCTGCCGCTTTATCTTGATGGAAGGATAACTTTCGGGGAGGTGTTCCACGGCCTTTACTCTGCAGGCGGCCTGCTCGCGGGCGGCTTGGCCGGCCTATGGCGGCTGAGGAAGCTCTGTGCGAACGCAGGCGCCTTCGCAGACGCAGCATCTATTCCGCTTGCCGCTATGCTTGCAGTAGGCCGTGTCGGTTGTCTGCTTGAAGGCTGCTGCTCGGGAGCTGGCGCGCTTTGCGGCGAGGCGCCGCGCTTCGGGATTCATTTCCCTAATGATCCTGTAAATTTCTGGCGATTCCCCTCGCAGCCGCTAGAATCATTAGCGGCGTTCTGCATCGCGCTGTTCCTCGTCGCACTCTCGGCTTTACTGCCGAAGGATAAGCGTAAGCACGGCGGCATCCTCTTCCCGTTCGTCCTAATTTTTTATGGGCTTTACAGATTGCTTTCCGATCCGCGTAGACAGCTTTATGCCGACGGGCTCATGAACCTCAACCGCTATGTTTGGATGATCGGGATAATTGTCGGAGTCGTGTGGCTGCTTCGGACGGCGCGACGGCTTAGCGCGCGCGGCTAAGTTTTTAGAAAGAACCTGATTTTTTGTTGACTTTTATTGACCTTATGCTATTATATCCGGTGTGCAGGGCTAAGAATATTATCGAGAAATTTGTGGAGGTGTTTCAGTTTGGAAAAATTTAAAAAAATCACGACGGCGGCCTTAGCGGCGCTGATCCTTTTTGCTGGCGGTACGGCCGGCTCGTATATAGCGACGAGGTACACTCTCGGAGAATCCGGCGTCGTTAAGGAAAACAATCCTGCGGGCGAGGCCGTCGCTTCTCTGCCGGCCACGGGCGACGCAAAGAATCCGCTCGTGGCGATAGTGAAGAGAAGCTCTCCGGCAGTCGTCAACATCGACATTGAGAGCATGGTGACGCAGCAGCCGGTAATGAACCCGTTTCAGGGGAATCCGTTCTTCGACGAATTCTTCGGAGAGGAGTTCTTTGGGCCGCAGCAGCCGAGAAAGGTGCCGCGCCGCGGCAAGGGCTCGGGGTTCATCGTCAGTAAGGACGGCTACATCCTGACGAACAACCATGTCGTCGAAGACGCTGAAAAAATTCGTGTGACTATGCTTGACGGACGGACATTCGACGCTAAGAAAATAGGACAGGATCCGACCTTCGACCTCGCAGTGATACAGATAGAGGCTAAGGATCTTCCGTTCCTTCCGCTTGGCGACTCTGATGCTACAGAGGTTGGGGAGCAGGTAGTCGCTATAGGCAACCCATACGGCTTCGGCAGCACCGTTACTGCTGGTATCGTCTCGGCGAAGAACAGGACGCTGCAGGCTCCCGGGGTCAACTTCCAGGGGTTCCTTCAGACCGACGCGGCAATCAACCCCGGCAACAGCGGCGGCCCACTTATTGACATGAACGGCAGCGTCATCGGCATCAACACGGCGATAATCCCATATGCGCAGGGTATAGGATTCGCAATTCCTATCAATATGGCGAAGCAGGTTATGGACGACCTAATAAAGCACGGCGAAGTGCGCCGCGGCTGGCTCGGCGCAACTGTGCAGCCCCTGACGGCCCCGTTGGTCGAGGCTTACAAGATCCCGGTCAAGGAAGGCTCGATAATAGCTGACATACAGCCCGGTTCGCCTGCCGATAAGTTCGGCCTTCAGCGCGGAGACGTAATCGTCAAAATAGGCGATAAAGAAATCAAGACGAGCGAAGACGTCGTCTACGCAGTACGCAATAAGCTCGCGGGCGACAAGGTGAAGTTTGAAATCTACCGCGACGGTAAGAAAATGAGCCTTGACGTTACGCTCGGCGATGTCGGCGGAGCGAAGAGCTTCGACGGCAAGCCGAAACAGAGCGGTGGAAAGCAGCAGGGACCGGAGGAGTCGAAGCGCATGGGCATAACGGTCGTGCCGAACAGCCCAGAATTCAGCGAGGCTCACGGCCTGACCGCGAGCGAGGGCGTAGTCGTAGTGTCAGTGGAGCGCGGTTCGCGCGGACAGCGCACCGGCCTGCGTGCAGGCGACGTAATCCTCGAAATCAACCGCCAGAAGATAAACGGCGTCGCGGATTGGGAGCGCATGATGAACGAAAAGACTAAAAACTTCGGTTTCCTAGTCTCGCGCGCCGGACAGACGCTCTTCATCTCATCCGGTGAGGAGTAGGAGGAACGGAAGTTAAAGGAACAAACGACAATAAAAAACGCGGACGGCCTTTTGCGGGCCGTCCGCGTTTTTGTGTTCCGTGGTGTTTTATTGAGCACCGCGTTTCCTGTAACAGAAGTCGCAGCGTGTCCCGCCCTCCATCAGCGTTTCGACGCGCACGAGCTCGAGGCTTCCGTCAAAGCCTTCGAGGAACGCTGCGTCGCGTTCGCACGAAAGCACTGTGCCTATATCCGCGCATCCGAGTTTTTGATAAAGCTCTGCGAATTTGCAGCGAGTCACGTCGAAGGCGCAGCATTCCTCGTCGTCGCGCCGCGTCTCGACTGTCAAAGCCCCGCCTTCGTTAAACTTTTTAACGCAGTTTTCCTTCAGCGACGCAAGCCCGCCGCCGTGTGCGGCGGCGGCTGCTCTGCCGGACTCGCGTGCAACCTCCTGTATCGCGCGGCGGACGACCTCAAGCGCGCGATCCTCGCCGAATTCGCGGCAGAAGGCTCGGATAAGCGGTGCTAGCACGCGCGCCTCTATCTCCCTCTGCTGGAGCAGCGTTATATCCTTGTCTCCTTCTTTCACAAAAACACACCTCCGAAACGAAAAATCTTCCTGATCGTTATTTTACTGCAGACGCGAAAGGTGCGCCCGCAGATGTTAGAATAATGTTAGGCGGCGTGCATGCTGCCGCTGGAAGGGGATACAAAATGAACGATGAACTCACGCCGCGCTGCGACGCAGAGCAGGTAAAAACGCTTGAAGCAAAGATACGCGAGCTTGAGGAGAAGCTCGCCGCCGCCGACCGTCTGGCGCATTCCGGCAGCCGCGCTGGCACAGCGATTGATGGACGTGCCGAACGGCTTTTTGAAGAGCTTAAACCATATCTAGACAAATACCGCAGCGACGGCGACGAACTGATGCGCCGCGTCGCGGAGAAGGTGCGGGAAAATCCAGGCGCGTCACTTGCGATAGCGTTCGGCGTCGGGCTTCTCGCTGCGAAGTTGTTTGACCGCGGGAAAAACTAACCGGCAGGGAATTCCGTGAACAGGATTACTACTGCAGTTCTCAGCTTTTTCGAACTCGTCGAGGCGGAGGGGCGTGAACTGCGTTCGCAGACGGAGATACTTGCGAAGCGTGTGCTTCTGCTTTTCTTCAGCGGGCTCCTTCTCTTCGCCGCGGCTCTCGCGGGCGGCTTCGCCTTTTACGCCGCAGTCGCACCGAAGCTTGGGCGTCCAGCGGCTGCTTTGATTGCGGCAGCTATGCTCGCCGCGCCGGGGTTATATACGCTTTCTAAAGGACTTGCCAAAGATTCCAGCGCTGCGCTGACGCCGCGCAGCGTGGAGGATAATCGAAATGTCAGCTAAGCGGACGCTTGACGACGCGAAGCGGGATTTCGCGGCCGCTATGGATAAAATCAGCGTCGTTGACGCTATGCGCGCGCATCCGCTCGAAAGCGTCGCCGCAGCCGTCGCTGCTGGCGCGCTCGTCGGCGTTTCTGGACGAAAGCTTTCGCGCATAATATTTCCTATCCTTGATATTGCCGGCTTTGCATCGCGCATTTTATCTAAATAACACGACAGGCTCCGCTAGCATATGAAAGGTCCAGGCCGCTCGGCTGGGCCTTTCTCGTGGTTGATATTTTAGAAAGTCCAGCTTACATGAGGAACATATAGTCAATTACCGTGCTCGGTCGCCTTGGCGAATCATTTGACTAATGTGCACAGCGTAAGTGTCCTCTGCCGCCCTCTGTCTCTATCTCGTCGAAGTTGGCGATTTCCGTGACAATTTTTGCCCATTTTCTGAACGCGAGATATTTTGATAGCATTCATAATGCCAGTTACAATGTGATGAATAACGGAAAACCTGTTAAAGGCGGCTATAAACGCCAGTGGAAAGAGAAATTGCGTATCGCTGCCCATGAAGCCGGTAATTTAGACAAGTGCAGCATGGTACAGAAAAACGGCGGACGCTGGAGCGCCTGCCGCGAAGAATCAAAAAACTCAATCTGCAAGTATATCCTTAGCCGAGCATGGGGAATTTCCGGCTCCGGCGTAAAGCACGTACATGCCGCTCGGCTTGCGCGCGAGCTTATAGCCGACGGTTCCAGCGGCGAGCGCGCTGCGCTGCCTGTCAAGATCCCGTATCGGGATTTGTACATGCCAGTGCGTCCAGAGCGGAAAAGCCGGGCGGAATTCCTTTCTGAGGACGTATCTTACATGTCCGCCGTAAATTTCTTTCAGACCGATTATGCGGTAGTTGCAGTCGAGCACGTTATGCAGGCTAAAAATGTTATGCGGCGAAACCGTCGTAAGTATTTTGTCACAGCTCGCTGAGATAATGTTCTCTGCGTAATATTGACTCAAAAACTGCACGTTGTTGCCGCGAAACTCCTTGTCGACGACACAAAAGCCCGTGCAGGCGGCGCCTTCTGCCGCCTCCGCCGGAAGCCCCATGCCCTCTGCGGTATAGCGTGCCCACTCGCGCCCCAGAATTGCAGTCCTCAGACATATCAGCCGCCCTTCGTGCTTGATCCCGACCACGAGCCCCTCGCCGCCAAGATACCTCTCTATTTCCTCATGTGAGCTTGGCACGAAAATATCACGACTCAGCCCGTGCGCCACCTCGTCGTGGATGCGCGCTGCATCGTCAAAATCCTCAGGCGCGAGCACCGACATAACGCACGGCACGACCATCATGCTGCCGTCCGGCCTGTGTCTTCTCACATAAACATTTGTCTCCGTCTGCGGATTGTTCATATTATAAAATACCTCCAGTCCATGCAAATAAATGCCGTTCAATTGTTCTTGCGGTAAAGTTCACGGTTTTATTATAGCATTATTATGCTATGCTAAAAATATCGTAAAAGGCTTAAGTGGCTTCGGGGAAGAGCCGTCAATATTTTCTTGACACATCTGCCCATGCTTGCTATACTGTCCAGCGTTATGGCGGCATAGCCAAGTGGTAAGGCAGAGGACTGCAAATCCTTCATCCCCAGTTCGAGTCTGGGTGCCGCCTCCAACAGATAATACAATCCCCAGCTATAAGCTGGGGATTTTATCATATTCCAGCATATATTATTTGACTATAGCCCGATTGACTGTTAGCATTTTAACTGTGTATGAGAGTCGCCGCGGGCTGCACGGCCTGCCGTCTGCGTGTGGAGGAACATTGCGATGCCCGATGAAAGATATGTCTCTGCTGTAAAAAAGATCCGCTCAAGCGTCGTGCCGTTCGTCCTACTGCTTCTTTTTTTCGTCGTCGTCTCATGGTATATCATTAAGCCGCTTGCGATACCTCTCCTATGGTCTATACTCTTTTCGTATTTCGCCTATCCTATGTACAAGTTCCTGCACGACAGGCTTTTCGGAGGAAAATATAAAAACGTCGCCGCAGCCATCAGTACGGGCGTAATTCTCATTTTTATCGCGATTCCTCTGCTTCTGCTTGCAATGTTCGTGACGCGCGAAGGAATCAGGATAAGCCGCCAAATTCTGGAAAGCGGCCTTATCTCGGGCTCTTACCACGATATCATTCTGCGGATAAAGAGCGTGCCTATCTTCGGCAGTTTTGTAAACGAGCTCGACCTCATAACTGAGCTGCCGATACTCGACGCCATAGTCAAGAACGGCGCTCAGCTCGTCACTCGCTTCCTCCGTGCCGTCTCAAGCCAGATTTTTGAAAGTATATTAAAAATTCTCTTCCTCATGCTTATCGTCGCAATCACGTCGTTCTTCCTCGTGCGTGACGGCGTGAAGATGATAAATTATATAGCAGAGCTGCTGCCGCTTAAGTCTGAGGAACGCAACGGGTTCATAAAAAGGACAGCGGTGATGCTACGCGCCGTCGTCTGTGGAATAATTATGACGGCAGCCGTGCAGGGAACGCTAGGCGGAGTAGGCTGGTGGTTCGTCGGTCTTCCTCATCCGGTCTTTTTCGGCTTTTGCATGTTCATGACTGCGATGATACCGTTCGTCGGGACGCCGGCGGTTTGGTTGCCGGGCGCTTTCGTGCTGCTGCTGTCCAACGACATTAAGAACGGCATTATACTCCTGATATGGGGGCTGCTGGTCGTCAGCTCGATAGACAACGTAATCAAGCCTATATTCATCTCCGAGGGCAGCAAGATACACATGCTGCTGGTATTCATCGGTCTCTTTGGCGGGCTATACGCGTGGGGCTTTATCGGCGTCTTCGTCGGACCGCTGCTGCTGTCGCTCGGGATGTTCATGCTCGATATCTACCACGAAATCGTCAAAAGTTCCGACTGGGACTCCATACTGGGCGACAGGGAAAAATGATAAAGATATTTGCGGTTTCCGGATTCAAGAACAGCGGCAAAACGACCCTCTGCATTAAACTGCTTGAGGAACTCGGTAAGCTTGGCGTAAGGACTGGCTACATCAAGAGAACAGCTGATGACGTGCTGTCTTCTCGCTGCACGGACACCGGGCGCGCAGCGGAGCTGGGCGTAAGTTCGGCGCTGTGGGGTAGCGACGGCCTACGCATTGAGAGCCCTGGATCCGAAATATCGCCGGAATATATCGTTTCGCGCTATTTCCCAGACGCCGAGATAGTTATAGTCGAGGGCGGCAAATATCTCAACCTGCCGAAGATATGGGTGGAGAGCGTGGAAGCGCGCCCGCATGACGTTGCCGGCGTATTTATGATATACGATCGTAACTCCATAAGCGACGGGAAAATGCGTTTCGGCGCCGGGGACGAGGCAGGAATGGCTCGCCGGCTTGCCGCGTCGGTGCGCGGCGATTTCTACCGTAGCACAAAAATATACATAGGCGACAGGCCGTTCCCCATGAAGGATTTCATCGCTGATTTTATACGCGGCAGCGTGCTTGGAATGCTGTCGTCGCTGAAGGGTGGAAAGGATGTGTCAGATGGGGTCCGCGTCTATATAGACGGCGAAATAAAAAAGTAGCTCTTTTGTAAGTTTTCACAAATTTATTCCCACAGCCGTGGGCTTTTCATTATTGATAAAATCTTTCACAAACGATATAATTTGTTAATGGTTCATGACGGAGCCAAAGCATAATCAAAATCCTTCAAGGGGGCAATTCAGCGATGAATATGCTGTTGTTAACGGGAATAGTCGGAGGCTTGGCGCTGTGCTACGCGGCGTTTGCGTCCGGCAAGATA
>URAG01000072.1 GCA_900545755.1 uncultured Cloacibacillus sp.
CGTCGCAATCGCGCGCGCGCATTCGCCGTGCGAGAAGCCGAGGCCGGAGAGCGCCTCAGCGACGAACGAATCGAATGACGAAGCTGCCCCACCGGAGATTTCCGCCCCTATCGAAGCGAATTCCTTCTCGACCTTGCTCCTAAGCTCGAAGCAGATGCGCTCCGCTCGCTTAGCGCCGAGGCCGGGGACGGAAAGCGCGGAAACGTTCCCCGTCTTTATCGCCTCGACTATGCGCGGAAGGTCGAGATAACGCATCAGCATTATGGCGAGCTTCCCGCCGATCGTTTTGACGTGCAGCAGCTCCATGAAAAAAATCGCGCTCCGTCTCGTTCGCGAAGCCGAACATAGCGATGCCTGCATCGCTGACCTGCATATACGTACGGCACGTCATCTCTTCGCCGACTACGGCGGAAGCAAGCAGCGCCTTCGTCGGGTAGACCTCGATTCCGAAGCCAGAAACGTCGAGTATTATGCTTTCTTTGGAAATTTCAGCGAGCGTGCCTCTGAGAAAATTTATCATAGCCTAACAGCCCTTCATAATATTTCTGTCGTAGGTGTGGACCGCGAGGCCCGCTATAGCGATCGCGAGCGCGTCGGCCGCGTCGTCGGGGCTTGGGTTTTTCGCGAGGCCGAGCATGTGCGCAACCATCCCCTGCACCTGCCCCTTCTCCGCGCCGCCGTAGCCGCAGACCGCAAGCTTGACTTCGTTCGGCTTTATCTCATAAGGTTCAAAACCGAGCTGAGCCGCGAGGAGCATCACGACGCCGCGCGCCTGCCATACCATCTCAGCCGTCGTAGTGTTCCTGCCGAAGAAGAGCTTCTCCACAGCCACCATGTCAGGCGGAAATTCTTCTGTCTTTTTTTTAAGCTCGAAATATAGCATCGCAAGGCGCTGCGCCAACGAGAGGTCGGACGGCGTCTTTATAACTCCGTAAGTCTCGCATTGCAGCGCGTTCCCATACTGTGAAACGACCCCGTAGCCCAGCGTGCCGAGCCCGGGGTCAATTCCTAATGCGCGGATGCCGCTCTCTTCGTTATTCTTCAATCTCCGCAAGAATCTCTTCCGGAATGTCGAAATTCGAATAGACGGCCTGGACGTCGTCGTTATCTTCGAAGCGCTCTACCATAGCGAGAAGTTTCTGCGCGTCGGCTTTGTTGTTGATGGTGACTGTATTCTTAGGGATCATCTGGATCTCCATCGTGTCGACGTTGTAGCCGCCGTTCTTCAGCGCTTCACCGACCTGAGAGAGCACAGATGGGTCGCATGTGATTTCAAATCCGCCGTCAGCGGCCTCAAGATCGTCGGCTCCGGCGTCGATGGCCGCCATCATAAGGGCGTCCTCGTCGATGCCATCGCCAGTTACTTCAATCACGCCCTTGCGGTCGAAGTTCCACGCGACGCAGCCCATCTCTCCGATGGCTCCGCCGGTCTTCGTAAAGAGCGAGCGCATCTCCGGCGCGGTGCGGTTGCGGTTGTCTGTCATGACCTCGACCATGACTGCGACGCCGTTCGGTCCGTATCCTTCGTAGAGCACTACCTCCATCTCTCCGCCGAGCTCGCCGGTGCCGCGTTTGATTCCGCGCTCAATGTTGTCCACTGGGACGTTGCCAGCGCGGGCTCTGTCTATTGCGACTTTAAGGCGGAAGTTCGAGTTAGGGTCTCCGCCGCCGGCCTTTGCGGCCGCGATAACGTCCTTTATAAGTTTCTGGAAAGCGACGCCCTTTTTGGCGTCCTGCGCTGCTTTGCGGTGTTTAATACCCGCCCAATGTGAATGTCCTGACAAGAAAATCACCTCATAAATATATTTAAAAAATTTTCAATTACAGATTGTCGGGCAGTTTTGCCATTGGCGGGAAGAGCCGTTTGTGTGCCGAACGCTTGTTCGCACGTTCAATTTTTTCCTTCGCAGCCTCGCTCGCATTTCCCGTCGCTATGTATACGTCGAGTTCTTTATAAGTAAGCTCCATCTCGGCCTCATCTGTCTGCCCTTCCCATAGGCCGGCTGTCGGAGGGCGGTCTATTATCTCGTGCGGAACGCCCAGATATTCCGCCACGCTCCAGACCTCTCCTTTAAGAAGGTCGGCAAGCGGCAGAAGATCCACGCCGGCGTCTCCGTATTTCGTGAAATATCCCATCGTTATCTCGTCTTTGTTGCCTCCGCCACAGACTAGGGCCCCTTGCTGCTGCGCTATAGAGTAGAGTGCAGCCATGCGCAGACGCGGCTTAATGTTCGCCGCTGCCAGGCCGTCCGGCTTCACTCCGCCGGCTTCAAGCGCCGCGACCGCCGCGTCGTAGACTGCGGAAAGATCCACCTTTACTTTTTGTATCTTTATGGCCTCAGCTAACAGCGTTGCATATTTCTCGTCGATCGGCATACTATGGCACGGCATAATTACGCCAGTTACATTTTTCGCGCCGAGCGTCTTCGCAAGCAGGGCGGCGAGAAGAGCCGAATCAATACCTCCGCTTATGCCGAGCACAGCTCGTGAAGTACCGGCATCGGCAAATTTCTCTTTTATCCATCTTTCAAGGTAAGCGGCTATTTTCTCCGGATCGCGGTATATTGACATAATACAGACCTCACTTTCAAGCGCGTCCAACTTTTGCGCAAATTACATTTTAGCATAAATGTTTTTAGGCACAAATAGCAGAGACACAGAAATTATACGGTTGCCGGATATTAATAAAAACAATATTTACGCATTTCTACGCTTTGTTTTATCCAAATTTTATAATAAAGGTGCTAATATATGCGGAAGGATTTGTGAAAAGATGAATGGCTGCTGAGGGGGAGGGAGACAACCAGCAATATATGCGTGCTCAGAAACATTGCAACGCCGTGAAGCTACAGCGGTAGGTGCTCACGTGAGACACAGAATTTTCCATAAACGTTAGAACGGAGGAATACAATGAAAACGGAACAGACCGCATCAAGCGCTTTAAAATTCGTCGTCTTCAGCCTTTTCGGAATATTTATGTTCTTTTGTCCACTTGAAATAGGCGGGAAATCCACAATACCGGTCGACCACATAATCTCGTTCATCACGAAAAATCTTGCGGAACCGGCTAAATTTTATATCCTGCTGGTCATGTATGCAGGAGCCGTCCTGCCGTTCATTAGAAAAACATGGAACAAGGACGCAATTACAATTTTCTTCTCGCTCGCGAAAGTCTGCGGGGCCGTGATCGGAACGGTGCTTGTTTTTAATCTGAATCCGCCTGAATGGCTGATGCGTCCAGACTTCGGACCGTTCCTCTATAAGTCTCTTGCCACGCCGGTCGGGCTCGTCATCCCGATAGGTTCGGCCTTCCTTGCATTTCTCGCAAACTTTGGGCTTATGGAGTTCACCGGCGTTCTGATGACGCCGGTCATGCGTCCAGTGTTCAAAACGCCGGGACGCTCGGCCATCGACGCCGTGGCGTCGTTTGTTGGAAGCTACTCGATAGCGCTTATCATTACGAACGGCGTCTACCGTCAGGGCAAGTATTCCGCGCGCGAAGCCGCTGTTGTAGCTACTGGTTTCTCTACAGTATCCGCTACCTTCCTGCTGATCGTGGCTAAAACGCTCAACCTCATGGATCATTGGGGGCTTTACTTCTGGGTGTCGCTCGTCGTCACATTTATAGTCACGGCTGCGACCGCGCGCATCTGGCCGCTGCGTTCGATACCAGACTCTTATTTCACCGGGGAGAAGGCGCATGAGCCGGAATATCACGGCGGGCTTCTTTCTCGTGCATGGCAGGCCGGCATCGACACTGCAGCGAAAACAGCCCCTCTCCCCAAGCTCATATGGGACAACCTTTACGCAGGGCTCAACATGGCTTTCAGCGTAATACCGTCAATTATGTCAGTCGGACTGCTCGGACTCGTGCTTGCCGAGTACACGCCGATTTTCGACTGGTTCGGCTATGCGTTCTACCCATTCTTCAAAATATTCGGCGTGGAGCAGGCGGCGTTGGCAGGAAAGGCAGCCGCTCTTTCCCTGCCGGAGATGTTCCTTCCCGCAGTATTAGTAGCTAAGGAAGGAACTCCGCTTGTGAAGTTCGTCATCGCGGTCGTCAGCATATCGGAGATCCTGTTCTTCTCCGCGAGCATTCCGTGCATTATGGGAACCGACATACCGCTTTCACTGAAAGATATTGTAATCATCTGGTTTGAACGGGTCGTGCTCAGCATAGTGGTGACGATACCGATAGCTATGGCGCTTGGTTTCCAGGACGTTGTGGCTGTGGTTGCACAGTAAGGCACGAAGCAGCGCAGCCAGATTAACGCCTCGTTGCACATACAGATATGAAAGCGGCCTGGGCAGCATATAAACAGGCCGCTTTTGTTGTTCAGGCGTTTTACAGTGTATAATATCCGCCGGTGATAGAAATGTTGAAGACAGCTGCAAAGTACAAATACACTCTCCTTCTTATATCGGTCGCTGCTTTTTGGAGCACTTCGTACGGTCTTTCGAAAATCTGTCAAGAGTACGTGAACGCCTATACGCTGCTGACGTTGCGTTTCCTAAGCGCTTTCCTCATAATGTTCCCGATCCTTTATAAAAGTATCACTCCGATTAAGAAGAAGGAGATTGCATGCGCGGCGAAGCTCGGCACGTTAATGTTCGCCGCATGCCTTTCGATGGTGCTTGGCGTCAAATCCACGACTGCGACTAACGCTGGCTTCATAGTCGGAATGTCGGTCGTGTTCGTTCCTGTGATCATGCGGATTTTCTACAAAGTGCCGGTAAGCGTTCATACTCTGATCGCGCTAGTTATGTCGGCATCCGGCATCTGCTTTCTGACGCTCGGCGGCGAGATGGGCTTTCACAGCGGAGACTTGCTCTGTCTTGTCTGCGCTGTCTGCTACGCTTCGTATATCGTATTCACAGGGAATTCGCTCCGCGGGCAAAATCCAGTTGCAGTCGGCGTGATGCAGTTCCTTTTTATGGGGATGTACTCCGCCGCCGCCGATTTGGCCGCTGGTGGATTTCACATACCGGCTGCCCCGGTTTTTTGGGGCGCGCTTGCAGTCATGGTCATCTTGGGCACGGCGTATTGTTTCATCGTGCAGGTAATAGCTCAGCAGCACGTCTCGGCGACGGCTGCGGGAATCACGCTCTCTCTTGAGCCTGTTTTCTCTGCATTCTTCGCATATTTTACACTAGGCGAACGGCTCGGCATTAGCCAGTTTGTCGGCGCAGGCCTCATGCTCGGCGGCGTCATATGGGTTTCGACGCGCGAACAACGCTGACGCATGCATATTTTCTCGCTTAAAGTTAGGGCGGCGTGGGATAGAGAATTCCACGCCGCCCTATAGCTGCCGTAGCCTATCTAGAATACCGCGTAATCCACGTCCTTAGGGTCGCCTATGAACATATGGCCTGGAGCGTGCGTTATCGCGAAAGGCGGCTTCACGTTCATTACGACCGCTTGAGGAGTTACGCCGCAGGCCCAGAAAACCGGAGTTTCGCCTTCGCGTATCTCGACTGGGTCGCCGAAGTCCGGCTTACTTACGTCCTTAATGCCTATTGCAGCGGGGCCGCCGATGTGTACAGGTGCGCCGTGCACCGCGGGGAAGCGTCCGGTCGCCAGCACGGCTTTCGGCACCTGATCGTGGCGCACCGGGCGCATGCTTACGACCATCGGGCCGGAGAGGCGTCCTGCCGGCTTGTTCTGTATATTGGTTATATACATCGGAACGTTGCGGTTCATGTCGATGTGGCGGATCGGGATTCCAGCCTCGAGCAGCGCGCCCTCGAAGCTGAACGAACAGCCTAGAAGGAAGGCAACAAGGTCGTCGCGCCAGTATTTCACCACGTCGGACGGCTCGTCTATCAGCTCGCCGTCTTTCCAGACTCGGTATTTCGGGATGTCGGTGCGCACGTCGGAGCCGGGCGCGATGAGGCACGCCTCCCAGTCTCCCGGTTCCGTCACGTCGAGTATCGGGCATGGCTTAGGGTTGCGCTGCGCAAACACAAGGAAGTCATAGGCCCAGTCCTTTGGCAGGACTATCATGTTCGCCTGCACGTGACAATGGCAGAGCCCCGATGTCGGGTGCGGCCATTCGCCTTCTCGTATGATGCGGCGCATTTCTTTTGGGGATGTAGCACGGTACGGCGTTACGTCAAACGGGAGCGTCATCCTAGCACAACCTCCTTCAGATTCGTCACTTTAACTCCCGCAGCTTCGAGCGCGGCGCGCACCTGTTTCGCCATTTCTACGGCTTCCGGCGTGTCGCCGTGCATACATATCGAGTCCGGGCGGAAATTGATTACGGTTCCGCCTATCGCCTCTACAGTTCCTTCCGTCACCATTCTCACTACGCGCTCCGCAGCCTTCGCCACGTCATGGATGACCGCCCCTGGCTGCGAGCGCGGAACGAGCGAGCCGTCTGGCATGTAGGCCCTGTCGGCGAACGCCTCCGCCGCGAACGGTACGCCGAGTTCTTTCGCGGCTTTCTCAAATTCCGAGTTTGCAAGCCCCATCAGGATTATCCCGTCGCCCGCGTCGCGGACGGCCCGCGCTATCGCCGAGGCGAGCGCCGGCTCTTTAGCGGCCTGGTTGTACATCGCGCCGTGAGGCTTTACATGTTGGATCTCCATGCCGTTCGCGCGGCAGAACGCCTGAAGCGCGCCTATCTGATACAGGCAGTCGGCGTATTCCTCGTCCGGCGTACATTTCATGTTCCTGCGTCCGAACCCGACGAGATCCGGATAGCCGGGGTGCGCGCCCGCCGCGACGCCTTTTTTAGCGCAGTTTTCGAGAGTTTTCTTCATCACGAGCGGGTCGCCTGCGTGGAAGCCGCATGCTATGTTCGCGGATGTGACGGCCTCTATCACCGCCGCGTCGTCTCCGAGCTTGTAAGCCCCAAAGCTTTCGCCGATATCGCTGTTAAGGTCTATTTTGTACATTGTGAACCCCTTCCCTATTTTATCTCTTCGCAGGTTACGTCGTAATCCTTGCCGTCGATCGTAAGGCGAAGGCGCGCCGGCGCCGTCCCGCAGCCGATCTGCGCCGAGCGCGGACGCGAAACGTAAGTGCAACGCAGTTCGTTCACGCGGCGCACGGCCTCGGCTATTTTCATCTGTTCTGCAGTTCCCTCGTCTATCGACGCTTTGCGGAAGCGCACAACCGTGCCCGGCATTTTCTGGACGAGCGCCTCTATCGAAAGCGGCGTGAGGACGCCTACCTTCGTATAGCCGCCTGTCGTCTGGCGGTCGGCGAGCATCACTATCGGCATCCCGTGCGACGGAACCTGCACCGCGCCGAGAGGGATTGCGTCCGAGACAATGTCCCCGCTTTTGGCGCTGTGTGCAATTTTATCGCCTTCAAGGCGGCAGCCCATTCTGTCCGACTCCGAGGTTATCGTATATTCTGACGAGAAGAGCGTAAATTTGCCATCTTCCGTGAACATATCCTCCTGAAGCCCAGTCATCAGCGACAGATGCACGTCAGCGGGAAGCGCGGGATTGAGCTCTCGCGGCAGCGTAAAGCCGTCAAGCCTTTTCCAGAGCGGCGATGGTTCTCCGGTTTTTATCACGTCGCCGTTTTTCAGCGCGCGCCCTTTAAAGCCGCCTATCTTCGCGCGCATATACGTCGCGCGGCTGTTCATCACGAGCGGTACGTCGATGCCTCCTGCGAAGCACAGGTTGCCGCGGCAGCCGCTCTTCGGCCCGATAAACGAAATCACGTCGCCGTCTCTCAATTCAACGACGCGCCACGAGTCAACCGCGCGGCCGTTGACTGAGAAGCCGAGGTCCGCCCCTGCGAAGACCGCCGCTCCGCAGCCGCAGACTTCAAGCTCGGGGCCGAGCAGCGTGACTTCGAGCGCCGCAGCACCCTCCGGGTTGCCGAGCATCGCGTTGCCGAGGCGCAGCGCCGGAAGGTCCATCGCGCCAGCGACGGGAACGCCGCTCGACTGGAAGCCCCAGCGCCCGAGGTCCTGCACGGAGGTGAGCATTCCCGCACGTTTGACTTTAAGCTCCGTCATATCGCCTCAGCCTCCTTTATGGCCGGTTGATAGACGCCTGCGGCGACTTCCGCCTCGATTTTTTTATACTCTTCCTCGGAGACCGGTACGAACCGCACTTCGTAGCCGGCTTCTATGAGCGTCGGGCGCTCGGCCTCGGGCGTAAAAAGACGCAGCGGCGTGCGTCCGATGAGCTGCCATCCGCCGGGGCTGTCTATCGGGTATATGCCCGTCTGCTTTCCAGCAATGCCGACGCTGCCGCCCTTGATGACGGTGCGTGGGTTCGCAAGTCTCGGCGTCGCAATGCTTTCGTCCATTCCTCCGAGGTATGCGAAGCCTGGCAGGAAGCCTATCATGTAGCAGTGGCAAGGCTTCGCGCAGTGGCGCTTGACGACTTCGTCCTCCGGTATGCCCGCGTGCTCCGCGACGTTCGCTATGTCTGGGCCGTACTCTCCGCCGTAACAGACGGGGATTTCTATCTCGGTTCCGGCGGCTCCGCCCGCCGACGAAAGCGCTGGTGCGGACTGCGCCTCTTTGACGACGGCTTCGCGCGTCGTCTTTGTCGGGTCGAAGTAAATCGCGAGCGACCTGTAAGTCGGCAGGCACTCCATAAGCGGCACGCGCTTCTGCGACCTCATGTGCTTCGTCAGAGCCGTAACCGCGTCGTTAGCCGCGCGGCTTATCTCGTCCGCGAACTCCACTACAACGCACGACTCCCCAGCCATAAGATATTTCGGTTCGTCAATATATAGAGACAGAGCAATCACCTCGCTGTTTGCAAATATGTGTACTTGACATTTTATAACGTGCCGGCCTTAAAAAACATGCTTCACTACATATGATTTATTTTATAACGTAGGCTGCCTGCAAAGCATACTTCCATACATACGCCTATTCTAAGTAAGAAGCGGATGGCTTAAAACAAGACGCACAAGTTGCCAAGGCGGCACACATTAGTCATGTAGTATAATCATTCTTATAAAGAAGAACTACGGAGGCAGAAAAATGGCGAAGCAGCAGCCCGAGGGCGTGTATCTTTATATAAACGACAGCGGAGAGAGGTTCATAACTATCGTCGACGCCTTTGGCATCGCGAATATGCTTCCGTGGATGCAGCCTGGACAGACCGACAATATTATTGAAAAGAGCTGGAATCTGACAGGAGATTTTATAAGGCTGAGGATCTCGGACTGACGAAGCAGCCTTTAGAAATTAGCAGAGAGCCGCGCAGATATGCACATCCGCGCGGCTCTTTGTATTTGTACTCTTACTGGAAACGCTAAAACGCTTCGACTTTATCCGCGGCTATTTTGCCGAACCACTCGCCTACTTCTTCAGCGTCTTTTTCGTATCCGGCGCGTCCCATGAGGCCATAGGTGTATTTTTTGCCCTGTTCAACGCCTGGCTGATCGAAGGGGTTGATTCCCATCATGCGGCCCGTGAGCGCGGTGAGGTACTCGTAGAAGAAGACGAGTGCGCCGACCGTCTCTTCGTCGAGTTTTTCGAGCTCAATCCACATGAGCGGATGGCCGGATTTGACGATGGCGGCGGCGGTGCTTTTCGCTTCGAGGTTTAGCATCGCACCTATTCCCTGGCCGTTGAGGTATTCGAGCGGCTTGAGCGCTTCGTGGTCGATGTTAGGGACGACTGCTTCCGGGCCGTGGTCCTTGAGGCTGATGAGCGTGAAGAATTTATCGTCTGGGCCTTCAGTGTAGAGCTGCACCTGGGAATGCTGGTCGATAGAGCCGAGCGCGCGGACTGGCGTGGTGCCGAGTCCCTGCTTGCCGAGGCTTTCGGCCCAGAGCTGCGCGTACCATTCCGCGAAGTAAGCCATCTTGCTTGAGTATGGCATGAGGACGGACATCGGGCGGCGTTCGTCAGCATGCGTCATGTGCAGGGCTGCTAGGCGCATAGCCGGGTTCTTGGCGAAATCGGTCTCTTTAGCGACGAGCTCCCTCATCGCGGCCGCGCCGCGGAGCAGCGCCACCGCGTCTATGCCGAGCGCCGCGGCGGTTACGAGCCCCGCCGGGCAGAGCACCGAGTAGCGTCCGCCAACGGATGCAGGAAGTTCCATTACGCGGCATTCCGAGTCTTTGGCAAACGCGCGGAAAATTCCTTTTTCAGGGTCGGTGATTACTAGGATGTCTTTATCGCTCTGGCCCTTCTTGAGCATTTCGTCGCGGTACCAGAGAAATTGCGTCATCGTCTCGGCGGTTGAGCCGGACTTGCTGACACCGACGAGCGCGACCTTGCCCCCCTTCACGCGTTCCCATATCGAGCGCGTCTTGTCAGGGTCTGGGTTGTCGGCGAGGTAGAATTTCGGCTTTGCTTCCGTCTCGTTATAAAATCCGTCGAGCAGCGCCTGGTTGAGCATCAGGTTGCCGAGAGCGGAGCCGCCTATGCCAACCTGTATCACGCTGTCGTAGCCGCGCAGCCATTCGGCGGTCTCCGTCACCTGTGCCGTGGAACAATCAGGCAGAGCCATCCAGCCGTGCCCTTCCGTGTCGAAGGGCGTCTCGTTGATCCAGCGCTGAGCGTCAAGCGCAGCCTTTTCGTTCTTCGCGCGCAGAGCGCACGAATCAAGAGCGCTCTTACCGAACGCCGCGCCGAAAGAAAATGAAATTTTATTCATCGTTATAACCGGCCTCTTTCCTATTTCATTTTTCATAAAGCAAAACAGGTGGCGGCGCGTCAAACGCCGCGCCGCCATTATAATATACCTTATTTTAATTTTTTTCACGCGCAAATTGCGCTGAATAGTTACTTAAGGAGACCGTTCTCCTTGAGCAGCGCTTCGAGCTGCGGCTCGTTGAAACCGACGACGAACTTGTCGCCGATGAAGGTGACCGGAACGCCGATCTGCTTCGTTTTCTTGACGAGCTCCATAGCGGCCGCCCTATCGGCGGCTATATCTATATTCGTATAAGCGACGCCGAGGCCTGCGAGGTAGTCCTTGACGCGCACACACCATGGACACGAAGGTGTCGAATATACTTTGACTTCCATTAACATCACTCCGTTCACGGAAATTAAAATTTTTATTATTTACATTATACACGACTCGGTGTAAAAAAGGCGCGGGAAATTAAAAAATCTCTCTTCGCACGAAAAAACACCGAATTCTTTTATGGTTGGCGCACGTATTTATGCCTTTGAACATTGCCAAAACGTCAGAGTTGCGCTACATTTATATATAGTTTGTGAAAATGTGGATAATCGTGAGAATTTTGCTCTTTCACTCTTAAGGAGGTACGTCATGTTCACAATAGTGTCAAAACAGAAGATCGCGCCCAAGGAGTTCGATATGTGGGTCGAAGCTCCGCGCATCGCCACACACGCGAAGGCTGGA
>URAG01000073.1 GCA_900545755.1 uncultured Cloacibacillus sp.
GGTCGCGGCGGGTGCGGCGGCGGAATTTGTTCTCTGCGCCGGCGCCCGCGTCTCGGCCCCCGTAGTGGCTTAGGACGTTGGTCGCTATTTCGTAGAGGCTCGCGGTGTCGTGAGTCGACACGACGACCGCCGCACCGTAATTGTTCGCGGCGCGCACGGCGGCTTCCATCACGAGCTGCGCGCTCGCCTCGTCTACGTTCGCGGTCGGCTCGTCGAGAAGCAGCGCCTTCGGCCTCAGCGCGAGGCGCGCGGCGAGCGCGACGCGCTGCACCTCGCCTCCTGAGAGCCTGTACCACGGGCGCGCTGCAAACTCATCAGGCGCGAGTCCGACGGCTTCAAGGCTCTCGCGCACGCGCGAATCGATAAGCCGCTTCTCCGCGCCGCGCAGCCTCAGGCCGTATGCGACGTTCTCAAATACCGAGCGCTTGAGCAGATATGACTCCTGTAGCAGATATGTAACCTCGCGCCGTATTTCGCGCTCGCGCCCCTCTGCGAGGCGGCCGTCGAAAATTATCTCGCCCGAGGCGGGAATCAGGAAAGCGAGCACCTTCAGCAGCGTAGACTTGCCGCAGCCGTTCGGCCCGACGACGCCAGTAACGCAGCCGGGCTCGACGGAAAGCTCGGCGATGTCGAGGTTCGGGCGGCCCTTTTCGTAGCTCTGCCTGAGATGATGGATTTCGTAAAGCGGCGTGCTCATGTCGTGAGGCTGCGGGGCGGCGGCGAAAGCCGGCCGCCTCCGCTGCGCGGAAGTTATTTTCCGTGCTTCTTATTCCATTCGTCCGAGTTCGGGAAAAA
The DNA here is from genome assembly GCA_900545755.1 of uncultured Cloacibacillus sp. GTDB lineage: Bacteria > Synergistota > Synergistia > Synergistales > Synergistaceae > Caccocola. Next base: position 796 of record URAG01000073.1, read on the forward strand.
GAGCGGCTCTCCGTACTGGTCGACCTTGAAGTCCTTGATTATGGTCTGCGCCTCGTCGCCGCAGAGCCAGTCCACGAACGCTACGACGTCCTTATTGTTGACGTTTGGGAAGCGCTTCGGGCTCACTTCGATAGCCGCGATAAGGTTGAGCAGTATCGGGTCGCCCTCGACGAGCGGGACGATGTCGATCTTATCTTTCTTCGTGAGGTAGGTCGCGCGGTCCATCAGCGTGTAGGCGCCGCGGCGGTCCGTAAACTCCGTCGTGTGCCCGTTGCCGAGCTTGCCGAGCGAAAAGACCGTGTACCAAGCGTCCTTCTCGCCGTCGGGCGTGATGCCTGCGGCCTTCCACACGTTCATTTCAGCGACGTGCGTTCCAGACATATCGCCGCGGCTGACGAACTCGACGTCCGACGCGGCGATTTTCTTAAAGGCCTCGGCGGCGGACTTCATCCCCTTGATCCCCGCGGGATCGTCCTTCGGGCCGAGTATTACGAAGTCGTTGTACATAATGTCGCGGCGGTTCTGCCCGTAGCCTTCGGCGATGAATTTGTCTTCGAGAGCGCGCGCGTGGACGACGACCATGTCGAAGTCCCCGCTCTTAGCCTTTTCGAGCGTCGCGCCCGTTCCGGCCTTTTCAATGACGAACTCCGTTCCAGTCTTCGCCTTGAAGGTTTCGGCGAGAAGCGGGATTATCCCGGCGTCTACGGGACCGATGGTACTTGAGAGCTTTATCGTGCCCGCGAAAGCCGGAGAGCATATCAGCAGGGCGGCGAGGGCCATTGCAAATTTTTTCATAAGAATAACACCGTCCGTAATGTAGTATTTTGGGGAGATTTAATTCTGGCTCCTGCGCCGCAGGAAGGCCAGGGAGATATTGAGAAGCAGCGAAATAAGTATAAGTATGACTCCGAGAGCTATGCCGAGCGCGAATTCGCCCTTGCCGGTCTCGAGCGTTATCGCCGTCGTTATCGTGCGCGTGTGCCATTTAATGTTGCCGCCGAGCATCATCGCGGAGCCGACCTCGCCGACGATGCGTCCGAAGGCCGTGAGCGCCGCGACCAAAATCATGAATCGCGCCTCCCAGAGGCTCGTGAGCGCGAGCTTGCCGCCCGACGCGCCGAGCGTCATTAGAGTCTGGCGCAGCCGGCTGTCGAGCCCTTCTATAGCCGCCGCGGTATAGGCCGCGACTATCGGCGTGCCGAGTATTACCTGGCCTATCGCCATACCGCGTATCGTGAACAGCAGCTCCCAGTCCCCGAGCGGGCCGCGCCGCGATATTAAGGCGTAGACGAGCAGCCCGATGACGACAGTCGGCAGTGCGAGCAGCGTGTCGGTCACGGTACGCACGGCGCGCTTGCCGGGAAAGTCGAAATATCCAAGCAGAAAGCCTGCGGGAAGGCCGAAGAGCAGAACGCCAGCCATGGAGAGGACCGTCAGCTTGAAAGTGGTCACGACGATGACCGTCGTCTCCTCATCCATCGTGAGGAGCATTCTGAACGCCTGTACGAATCCTTCGGCTATGAAATCCATGCGCGGATGTCTCCCGATACGCTAAGACGCGCCGCATAGGCGCGGCGCGTCCGCAAATTCTGCGATTTTACTTCGCGGGGTCGGCGTCGGGGAAGAAGAGCTGCTTCCCTTCAAGCTTGAAGTTAGCGATGTCCTGCTGGACCTTCGGCGATGTGATCCACTCTATGTACTTCACCGCAAGGTCGTACTTTACTTCCGGGTGTTTCTTGGGGTTGACGGCCATAACGCTGTACTTATTGAGAAGCTCGGGGTCGCCTTCGCATATGATGACGAGGCCCTCGCGTCCGTTAAGGCCGGCGTCATACTTGATGAAGGTGCCGCGGTCGGTGAGAGCGTAGCCGCCCTGTTCCTCGGCGATGTTGATCGTCTTGAGCATTCCCTGCCCCGTCTGTACGTACCAAGCGGCCTTGTCGAAATCCTTCACTCCGGCCTTGTCCAGAAGCTTGAGCTCCGCGGTGTGAGTGCCGGATTTGTCGGCGCGGCTGACGAGCTTCTGCTGCTTCTCCGCTATCGTCGCGATAGCCTCGATGACGGGTTTGCCCTTGACGCCGGCGGGGTCGCTCGCTGGCCCGATGAGGACGAAGTCGTTGTACATAACCTTGCGGCGGTCTACGCCGTAGCCCTCGGCCTCGAACTTGTCTTCCTGCGACGGGGCGTGCGTCAGGACGACGTCGACGTCGCCGTTGCGTCCGAATTCAAGAGCCTTGCCCGTTCCGACCGCGACCCACTGCACGTCAATGCCTGTATCCTTGAGACAGATCGGCGCGAGATAGTCGAGCAGCCCGGTGTCGTCGGTGCTAGTCGTCGTCGCCATACGGAGAACGGGCGCCTTGTCGGCCGCGGCCGCGAACGAGGCGAAAGCCAGCACGCAGACCGCAAGCAGCAGCGCGATTATAGAACCTTTTTTGTTGATACGCATGGGTATAAACCCCTCCTCGTGAGATTTATGCTGCGTCTACAGCCTTTATATAGCGTCACGGAAAAGAGGGATGGCCGTAGACACCGGCCCAATGTGCAAGTCCCCTTTCCGCAATGGGAGACGGCGACGTTTCCATCGCCGCCCTGACGTCCGGCGCTCATGGCTCGAGCTTTAGAAGGGCCGGATTCAGGGACGAAGGCGCGCGCCGCGAAAAACGCGGACGAAAGCGCCCGTCGCGGCTATTGTACACTATTTTGTTCACTTTGTATCAACGGCGGTAGATGAAAAAGAAACAATAACCGTGGGAGGACGTTGGGGGCGCCCTCCCACCGGCGGAGAAAATTGTGCGCTTTACTGAAAAAGAAAAAGACCGTCCTCTCGAGAGTACGGCCTTTGATATACAATGCAGCCGTTCGCCTTTCCAGAGGGAGGCCGCCGCGTTTCCGAAAGCGACCCTATCGGCCTGGAGTCCGTAGGCTTTCACCCTTAGGCGCAGCAGGCTCGGAGAACCGTCCAAATCTTGCTCAGCGTTAAAATCTTACAACGAACGCCGCAAATTGACAAGCGCGCCGCAAGCTGGCAAAAAAATCGGTAAAACTGCGCTCCGTCGGAATTTGCAACAAACTGAAAATCCTTTATACTGTAACGCGCATATCTGCCGGAAAGGGAGAGATTGTCCTTGCAAATCGTAATAGTCGGGGCCGGAGAGGTTGGATACAGCGTAGCGAAAAACCTCTCGGCTGACGGTCACGACATTGTAATAGTCGAAGAAGACGAAGAGCGCGCGGCGCAGGCCGAAGAGACGCTCGACGTAATGGTGGTGAACGGTAACGGCGCGCGCCCCAGCGTGCTCGCAAAAGCCGGAATAACGGACAGCAAGTCCGGCGTCATGATGCTCATCGCCTGCACCAACAAGGACGAGGTCAACCTCATGGCCTGCTGGATTGCGAAACGCTGCGGCGTACCCCACGTGATAGCGCGTGCGGTAGGCCTCGAGTTCACCGACAACGAAAGCTGGGCGAAGGCCCTCGGCATAGACATGCTCGTATCGCCGGAGCGCTCCGTCGCGAAGGACATAGAAGACCTGCTCGAGGTGCGCGCCGCTCTGCACACGACAGAGATAGCCGGCGGGCGCGCCGGCATATACCTATTCCGCGTCGCGCAGGGCTCGCCGCTCTGCGGCCTTCCTTTATACGAAATACGCAAACGCAATCCAGAGATGATTATGCTCGTAGTCTGGGTCAAGAGCGGCGAGGACTCCTTCGTTCCGAAGGCCTCTTATGCGCTCAGCCCCGGAGACCTCTGCTACACGATGTGCTACCGTTCGCAGATTCTCGAAATCGAACGTCTCTTCCAGCCTGCAAAGTCAAAGCGGCTGAAGCGCGTCTTCATAATAGGCGCCGGCAAGATAGGGCATCAGACTGCTGAAAGGCTGCTAGCGCACATACGCGGCATAGACCTGCGCATCGTAGACGAAGATCGTGCAAAATGCGAGAAATTCGCCGGCGAGCTGCCGCGCGCAATGATTTTATGCGGCGACGGCGCGGATGCGGAATTCCTCAAATCCGAGGGCATAACGGACGCGGACGGATGCGTAGCAGCTACGGAACACGACGAGACGAACCTCATGCTCGCGGTGCTCGCTAAAACGCTCGGCGTCTCGAAAAGCATCGCAGTCGTCCGCAACCATAACTACCTCGGCATGACGAACCATATTCCCGTAGACGCGATAGTGAACCGCAACCAGACGCTCGCCGACGTTATAACGCGCAGCGTCCGCTATCCCGGCACTTCGAACGTACTGACGATCCTCGAAGAGATAAGCGCCGAGGCTGTCGAGACGACGGTCGTTCCGAACTCGCCGGCCGACGGCAAAAAGCTGATGGATCTTACGATGCCGGAAGGCTCGCTCATCGCATTGCTCGACCGCGGAGGCGAGATGCTGATACCGACAGGGCAGACGGAGCTGCAAAGCGGGGACAAGATAATAGTCTTCGGCACCGCCGCCTCTATGGAAGCGGCGCTCTCGATTTTCGGATAGGGGCGCGCCGTCTTGAATTACGCTATAGTCGCCAAATTTCTGGCAGCGATAGCCTTCACCGTAACGGCCTCGATGGGCTTCCCGTTCATTTGGGCAGCCGCGGACGGTTCGCGCGACATAGAGGCTTTCCTGCTGTCCGCGCTCATCGGCTTCGGCATGTCTGCCGTCCTAGCCTTGGCGGGGCGAGGCTCGAAGCAGGGCGGTATGGGCGCGCGCGAGGCGATAGCCTGCGTCGCGCTGGCGTGGATAGTCTCCTCGTTCATAGGCTGCCTGCCATATATCTTCGACGGCACGATACCATCCTTCACCGACGCATACTTCGAGGCGATGTCCGGCTTCACGACGACTGGAGCATCGGTCATCCGTGAAATGGAGCCCGTGCCGCGCGGCATACTGATGTGGCGTGCGACGACGCACTGGCTCGGCGGCATGGGCATCGTCGTCCTCGTAATAGCGATGCTTCCTCTGCTCGGCGGCAACATGACCTACCTTTTTAAGGCTGAAAGCCCGGGGCCGACTCTCGACAAGGTCAGCCCGCGCATCACCGAGATGGCGACGACTTTGTGGAAGATATACGTAGGCATCACCGTCGTAGGCGTCGTCCTGCTTATGGCGGGCGACATGAATTTCTACGACGCTATCGCGCACTCCTTCGCCGCCGTTTCGACTGGAGGCTTCTCCACGCATACTGCGAGCGTCGCCTATTATGACTCGGCCTACCTAGACTACGTAATCGTGTTTCTCATGTTCGCCTGCGGCGCGAACTTCACTCTGCACTTCGCTGCGCTGCGCGCGCGAAGTCTGAAGCCTTACAAAGAACCGGAGTTCATCTTCTACACAGGCGTCGTCGTTATAGCGACCGCGCTCATCTGCGCCCATCTGCTCTGGAAAGGGATTTACCCCGACTTCTGTGAAGCGCTGCGCTTCAGTTTGTTCCAAGTGGTCAGCGTAATCACGACGACGGGCTTTGTAACGGCGGACTACGCGCAGTGGCCCTACTTCACCCAGCTTATTCTGCTCGCGATCATGATGATAGGCGGCTGCGCCGGCTCTACGGCGGGCGCTATAAAATGCGTACGTTTCCAGATCGTTATAAAGGCGGCCTTCGGCGAGCTTAAGAAGCTGATCCATCCGAACGCCGTCGTAGTGGTACGGCAGGGCGAAAAGGCCGTCAACCCGCAGATGGTCTCCGCCGCCTCGTGCTTCATAGCCGTCTACTTCATAATATGGGGGCTTTCGGCGATCGCAGTCAGCTTCACCGGCAACGACATCGTCACGTCGATCAGCGCCGTCTCTGCGACGCTTAGCAACGTCGGCCCGGGGCTCGCTGACGTCGGTCCAGTAGAAAACTTCGCAGACCAGGCGACGTTCGCGAAGTGGGTCTACATCTTCGACATGCTCTGCGGCAGGCTTGAAATCTATACGCTGCTAGCGCTCTTCACGCGCGGCCTGTGGCGCAGGTAACGCGCCGACACATCTTATCCACACAGTTAGTCACACTATGGATAGTGTTTGGTGGATAAGATGTCAATATATCTAGTGTCTCCAATCTTCTCAAAATAAAAAATTATGATATGATAAATGAGCCGGACGGGCGGTACGCTCCGGCTCATTATAATAAATTCATCCGCACGCATATAATCGGAGGTTCTCAATTATGCTTATAAAGCCTGCGTTCAGCCCATCAGCGAAGGATATTCTGCGCGACCGCTACCTGTGGCGCGACGAAAACAGGAATCCTGTCGAAAAACCAGAAGAGATGCTCGTCCGCGTCGCCACGAACGTAGCGGCGGCGGAGCGCACGCTTGCGGAGCAGTACAAATGGACTGACGAATTCTACGAAATCATGGCGACGCTGCGCTTCCTGCCAAACAGCCCGACGCTCATGAACGCTGGGCGTCCCGCGCCGCATGGGCAGCTCGCGGCCTGCTTCGTCATCGGCGTAGAGGACTCGATGGAAAGCATATGCGAGGCGCTGCGCAAGCAGATGCTCATACACAAGAGCGGCGGCGGCACCGGATTCAACTTCTCTAAGCTCCGCCCCGAGGGCTCTAAAGTCAACTCGACCAACGGCCGCGCCTCCGGCCCAGTCTCGTTCATGGGGCTCTTCGACAAGGCGACCGAGACCGTCCAGCAGGGCGGCATGCGCCGCGGCGCGAACATGGGGATACTCAACATCGACCACCCAGACATCAGGAAATTCATCCACTGCAAGGACAAAGACGGCACGATAACGAACTTCAACATCTCCGTCGGCGTCTTCGACAGCTTCATGGAAAAGGCCGTCGCCGACCCGCGCGGCGAAGAGGCGGCTCTGCTTGAAGAAATTGCCGACTCCGCATGGCGTACCGGCGACCCGGGAATAATCTTCCTCGACGCGATAAACCGCGGCAACACGACGCCGAACCTCGGCGAGCTCACGAGCACGAACCCATGCGGCGAATCTCCACTCTACCCGAACGAGGCCTGCAATCTCGGCTCGATAAACATAGCCTCGATGGTCAAGGACGGGAAGTTCGACTTCGATACGCTGAAGCAGGTCACCGCCGTCGCGACCCGCTTCCTCGACGACGTAATTGACGTGAACCACTACCCGCTGCCCGAGATAGCGGAGGCCGTTAAACTCACGCGCAAGATCGGACTCGGAGTCATGGGCTGGGCCGACCTGCTCTTCCAGCTCCGCATCGCTTACGACAGCGACGAAGCCTACGCGCTCGCCGCGGAGATAATGAGCACTATACAGAGCACGGCGCACGAGACCTCGGTCGCGCTCGGCAAGGAAAAGGGGATTCCCGAACCGCTCGTGCACCTCGGCCGCCGCAACGCGACTCTAACCTGCATCGCTCCGACCGGCACTATAGCGTTGCTCGCGAACTGCTCGTCGGGCATCGAGCCGCTGTTCGCGCTCGAGCACACGCGCGTCCGCACGCAGATAGACGGCACGAAGGTCGTCATGAAGCAGCGCAACCGTTATTACGAGCAGGCTATTAAAGAAGGTCTGCCGGAGGAGGTCATGGAAAAGGTATTCGTAACCTCGCACGACGTCACGCCGTCAGCGCACGTAAAGACGCAGGGCGTCTTCCAGCGCTACACCGACCTCGCCGTCTCCAAGACGGTCAACCTCCGCCACGAGTGCTGCGTCCGCGACGTGCTCGACGCCTATGTGCTGGCGTGGAAAGAAGGCTGCAAGGGCATCACGGTCTACCGCGACGGATCGAAGTCGAGCCAGGTCCTCTACCGCAAGGAAGACGAAAAGAAGGCCGAATCCCTCGCCGAGACAAACTCCGCGCCGAAATCCGCAGAGCCCGTCCCAGTGATGGCGGGAGCACCGACCGCCGCACCGAGATTCCGCTTCGTGCTGAAAAGGCCGAAGGACTAGAAATTTTACGAAACTAACATAATAGCCCGCCTCTCGCGCGAGAGGCGGGCTATTTTTATATTTCTCACGCGGCTTATTTTTTCTTCTTCAGCGCCGGCACCGCCTCGACGGTCATGACGCCCGCAAAGATTAGCGCGGAGGCGATGAAGATGCGCCAAGTCATCGGCTCGCCGATGAAGACGACGCCTAGCAGGCTGCCGAATATGCCGGAGGTGGAGAGCAGTATCGCGACGTGCGTCGGGCTTGTGCACTTCTGCGCGGCGGTTTGGAGGACGAGCGTCAGCGCGCAGCCTACCGTCCCCGCATAGACGACGGCAAGCCACGCCGCCTGCGAGAGCGACTCGGGGACAGGCTCGAAGGCCAGCGCGCAGACGGCGGAGAATATCATCGTACCTACGGCCTGCCAGCAGGCCAGCCCGCATGCGTCCTCGCCCGCGACGAATTTCTCAACGAGAAGTATGTAGCCGGTGACGCAGAGCATCGAGAAGGCCGAGAGCGCGTCGCCAGGATTTACCCTGAAATCGCCGTCGAGCATCAGGCCGCAGAGCCCTGCAAGGCAGAGCGCGACGGAGAGCATGACGTGCCAGCCGGGGAATTTTTTCGTAAAGCACCAGACGCATAGCGGCACGAAGACGACCGACATCGAGATGATGAACGACTGGTTTCCGGCCGTGGTATAGAGCAGGCCGACCGCGCCAGAGAGATAGGCGAGGCTGAAGACGACGCCGGTCAGCATTCCCTTTACCTGCGCGCTTCGCTTCATAGCGAATGCGCGCCGTCCGAAGAGAAGCATCAACGCCGCCGATGCGACGACGAAGCGCAGGCAGCAGAACCAGAACGGCGTGATGCCGTCGAGCGCGTCGCGGATCACGACGTTCGTCGCGCCCCATATGAAGGCGACGAGAAGCACCGCCAAGTCCCCGATTATCATTGATCTGCGCTTTGCGTCCATAAGAGCGCCCCGCTTTCGTGAAATATCAGTGAAACAACGCTATTTTACAGCAAAGCCGCGCGCCGCGGAATATCGCCGTTTGCGAACGCGCGCCGGAAAAACTATAATTAGCGGCATGATATAAACGGAGGGATCGTCATGGCGGAAATCACGAGAGAGGCGGCCATCGGGCTGCTTAGGAAATACAACAAGGAAGAGTTCCATCTGCTGCACGCGCTGACGGTAGAGGCTGTCATGCGCTGGTACGCGAACGACCTCGGTTTCGCGGACGAGGCGGACCACTGGGCGCTCGTCGGCTTGCTGCACGACGTGGACTTCGAGCAGTTCCCCGACCAGCACTGCAAGAAAGCGCCGGAGCTTCTGCGCGAGATCGGCGCGGACGACGGCTTTATCAAGTCAGTGTGCAGCCACGGCTACGGGGCATGCTCGGACATAAAGCCGGAGCATCTTATGGAAAAGGCGCTCTTCGCATCGGACGAACTGACTGGGCTCATCTGGGCCGCCGCGCTGATGCGCCCGTCTAAGAGCGTCTCGGACATGGAGCTCAAGAGCCTCAAGAAGAAATACAAAGACAAGAAATTCGCCGCGGGCTGCTCGCGCGATGTCATAGCGCAGGGCGCGGAGATGCTAGGCTGGCCGCTCGACGAGCTGCTTGAAAAGACGCTCGAAGCGATGCGCGCCGCGGAGCCTCAGGTCGCGGCGGAAATGGAGAGCATGAAGTAATTGGCGCGTAAAGTCCTTACGGCTATGAGCGGCGGGGTGGACAGCTCCGTCGCCGCTTTTTTAATAAAGGACGGTTCCGACGAGTGCGCGGGGGCTATAATGCGTCTGCTCGCGCAAAGCGCCGAAGAGGAGGCGGCGCGCGAAGTAGCCGCGCGCCTCGGCATACCGTTCCACGTGTTTCCGCTCGAAGCGGAATTCCGCGAGAACGTCATAACGCCTTTCGTCGCAGCCTACCGCGCGGGGCTGACGCCCAACCCGTGCGTAGAGTGCAACAGGACGATGAAGTTCGGAAAATTTCTGGAGCTCGCGCGAAGTTTGGGAATGAGCCACATCGCGACGGGACATTACGCAGTCGTAGAACG
>URAG01000074.1 GCA_900545755.1 uncultured Cloacibacillus sp.
CGTCCTTTCGACACTGCACACGGGCTGCGCGGCGGCGAGTGTGGAAAGGATGGAGGGATTCTTCCCGCTTTCAGCCCAGCCGCAGGTCAGGGCGCGGCTCGCGCATATCTTGACCGGCGTAGCGTCGCAGCGGCTGGCGCGCCGCGTGGGCGGAGGCCGCGTAGCCGCCGTGGAGGTTCTGATAGTTACAAACGCCGTCAGAAACTGCATACGCGACGGCAAGAGCTCGCAGATGGACGACGTTATGCGCGCTGGCGGGCAGCTCGGCATGTCCACGCTGGAACAGTCCCTTGCGCGCCTCTGCCGCGGTGGAACGATAGAGTTGGAAGAGGCGCTGGAGCTTGCGGCCTCGCCCGAGGAATTCCGGACGTGCCTCGCCGCGTTATAAGACGGCGCGGATTTCTGCTCGCGGAGACTCTTGTAGCGCTCTTAGCCGCGTCGATATTCCTCACGGCGGCGTTGTCGATGTTCTCGGCATGCTCGGGGCTGCTCTCGCGTTCGCGTGGGCAGCTTGATTCTGCTCTTGCGGCGTCGGCGGCGATTTCAGCTATACTTTCGGGTGAAGAAGCTGAACATGCGGCGTCGAGCGAAACAGTCTACGCCGGAAGCGGCCTCGCATTACGGCGCGTCACTCTGGAAAACCGGAGCGGCGGCGTAGACTGCGTCATTGTCCTGCCCGAGAGAAATTTTCGCTGAAATGTGCGGCACGCGAAAGCTTTGCGCCTTTACGCTGATCGAGCTGATGATAGCGGTAGCGCTTGCGGCGGCCGTCACTCCGCCGATGGCCGCCGCGCTCAGAAACGCCTCTCGCTTCTATAAAATCTGCCGCGACGAGCGCATAGCGGAACGGCGTGCCGAGACCGTCGCCGCTGTTCTGAAAATGCCGCTGCGCTACTGCGGCCTCGGAATCCCGGCAGATGCGGGCGAATACAAAAAAGCGTTCGGCTCCAAGATCGTCGCCCCATTCAACTGGGACGGCGCCGTCTCCGTAATCGGCGAAAGCGGTGGAAAATCCAACAGACTGCGAATCGCCTACGCCTTCCCAGAAGGTTCTCGCGCCGCGGAAGCGTGCCGAGGAACGGAAAGCGCCGCCTCGCCTCTTATGACGCGTGAGCCTGATAAAAATTACTTCGACATGAACCTTTTCGACAAAAGCCGCTCTGTCAAGAACTGGGTGCTCTTCCCGGACGCATACCCCGAAAAGACGCCGCTGACGGTCGCAGGCCTGTCAGGCAGGACCCTGCGCCTCCGCAGCTATACCCAAAAGGACCACTCCATACCGGAGGGTGCGGCATTGTACCTGTTCCGCGCGCTTGAATGTTGGTCGGACGGCGAAAAATTTTATACTAACGACTTCAGGACGGCGGGGGGACAGCCGCGTGCAGACGGAGTGATTGGAGCGCGCTTCGAACTCAACGGCGAGAAAAATCTGCTGACGCTATGCCTCATGGCGCGCGGCGAAGACGCTGGGCTTGCCAGCGAGGCGGTCAAAAACCGCGGCTGCCCCGAGGACTTTGTCACGCTCTGGGACGCTTCAGCCGTTCCCTACGCTCTCTACGCATTCCGATTCGTCTGGCGGCTACCGAACGCCGGGCGGGATGCGGCCGGATTGTAATTTAGCGCTTTTTTTCATATTTTCCATGCAAAGTTTGGAAAATACCTTCGATATATGTTATGATTTTATCGCATAGTCAGAGATTAATGCAGATGGGCGTGTGTGCGCCCATAAGACGTTAGGGAGGCATATGTATGGCACAAGTAGTTGATACGAGCGATTTCCGCCCGGGGCTTAAAATCAGATGGGAAGGCGGAATGTGGGTCATCCTCGAATGCTCGCACCATAAAATGGGAAGAGGCGGCGCCATCGTACGCGGCAAGCTCCGCAACCTTGAGACCGGTTCGAGCGTGGATCAGTCCTTCAAGTCTGGCGAGCGTTTTGAAAGAATAGTATTTGATGAGAAGCCGGCGCAGTACCAGTACCGCGACGGCGAGGACTACGTGTTCATGGATATGGAATCATACGACCAGGTCAGCCTGTCGCCTGACATTCTCGGCGATGCCGCGAAGTTCCTCGTCGACGACCTTGAGGTCAGCTTCGACATGTTCGAGGGACGCGTCATGGGCATAGAGCTTCCAAACCAGGTCACTATGAAAATTACGGACACACCGCCCGGATTCAAAGGAGACACCGCCTCCGGCGGCGGCAAACCAGCCACTACGGAGACCGGGCTCGTCGTCACTGTTCCCTTCTTCGTCGAGAACGGCGAAATGATCGTCGTCGACACAAGGACTGGGGAATATCTGGAACGGGCGAAGAAATAGCGCACCGCAGGGGCCGGACGGGCCGGCCGCAGGCTGCCTTATTATCCAACAGGAGGGGTTCAAATGAGCGCACGTGAGAAAATAGCATATTTGAAAGGGCTTATCGACGGACAGAACTTGACGGACACGCCGGACAAGGCAAAATTTTACGCGGCACTGGTCGATGCATTGGATTCCCTGGCTGTTGCAATTGAAGAACATGAGGACGTTCACGAGGAGCTGAACGCCTACCTTGAGCAGCTCGACGAAGACGTTTCTGACATCGAGGACGAGCTCGACGAGCTGGAAGGCGGCGAGTGCGGGTGCCACGCTCACGACGATGACGGCGAAGAGGACGAGTACGAGGACTTCGACGAAGAGGAGTACGAGTCCGTGACGTGCCCGAACTGCGGCAACGATTTCTATTACGAGCCGGCCCTTTACGAAGAGGATGAAGATCTGGTCTGTCCGCACTGCGGCAAGCCGTTCAAGCTCCCGGAAGAGTAAAAGGCCGCGTCTTGGTATTTACCGCTAAAGGAGGAGCCGCCGAATGGACGAAACCATGAGAAATGATTTTGCCGCCGAAGAAAAACAGGAAAGCGGCATAGGACAGTCGAACCTTGAAGGCAAAATACGCATATCGGAAGACGTTATAGCCCAGCTTGCGACGAAGGCGCTCAACAGCGTCGACGGCGTAGCTCCGGCGAGCCCGGGGCTGATGGCGAATCTCAGACTCGGCAGAAAAACCGCCAATGGGGTGCGCATACTTATCTCCGAGGGCGAGCCGCCCGAGATAGTCGTCGACGCATACATAACGGTGAAGTACGGTCTCAGAATCCCAGACGTCTGCGGGGACGTTCAGGAGGCTGTGAAAGATCAGATAGAGCGTTTCACGGGCTATGCGATAAAGGGCGTAAACATCTACGTACAGGGTATAACCTTCGCCGAGAAGAAAGAAGCTCAGGAAGGCGGCGAGGCGGAGCAGGAGTTTCCCAGCGTCGACGAGGCCTGATTTCACGGCAGTTGATTACCGAAAGGCCGGTTGCATACGAACCGGCCTTCTTCTTTGAGAGGCGGTGCATATACAATGCTCTTTCTATGGACGACAACTAAACTCGGAAAAATTTGGATAGACGGCGACGCCGTCAAACAGATTATAGCTAGGCGCCTTCCTCAGGAGCTGTACGTGCAGGAAGTTTCCTTCATCGGCGAGAAGGCTCTTCTGAACATTTATATCGCCGCGCCCGACGACTGGCCCGCTGCGGAAAGGGCCTCGCTTGAAGCGAAATTTTCCGGCCTCTTTGCCCCATCTGGAGTATCAGTGCAGATAAACTGGGTCAACATAGCCCCGCAGGACAACAGGAAAGCTACGCCGGTCTGGATGCTTCCAGTCTTCTGGGGCGCGGCCGCGGCCGGCGTTACTGCGCTCTTCCACATGGGGATAGGCGGCGTGCTATGGTCAATTTTCTTCGCTGTGATAGGCTACGGCGTCGCGTGGCTGATTCTTACCGATGACGGCAGGAAGCAGATAAATGCCATAAGGGAACTCTTTAGGAGATGATTTTTTGGTAATGTCCAGGAAAACGCAGCTGCGCCACAGAGCGCGCGAGATCGCGTTGCAGCTCGTATATATGAACGACATGAGGCCCGATGCTACTGTCGCGGAGATGCTGGAGGAGTTCCCAGTCGACGAGGCTCTGACGCTCTTCGACGGCGAGCTTAGGGCTGAAAACGAGGAAAAGCCGTCGAAGGCCGAATTCCCGTTCGTCGCAGATTTCGATCTTGCGCTTTCCGACGCAGAGAAGGACGAGGTCATGACCTATGCGGCCGACCTCCTCCGCGGCGTGCGCGCGAACGCTGTAGAGATAGAAGACGTCATTCGCGTCAACATGGAGAGCAAATGGCGTCCAGAGCGCCTGGTCGCGCTCGATAAAGCCGTCATATCGCTCGCGCTCTACGAGGGCACGATAGCGAAAAAGGTTCCCGTCAACGTCGCGATATCAGAGGCCGTCGAGATAGCGAAGGCCTTCGGAACGGAGGAGTCGGGACGTTTTGTCAACGGCGTGCTAGGCCGCATAGTGCGCGGTTCGGATGATAACAAACAATAAAATAATCACGGTCGACGAGATGACGGCATCCGTCAAGGAGGCTCTCTTCCGCGAACCGTCGCTTCAGAATCTTTCCGTGCGCGGCGAACTGCTGGGCTTCAAACTGCACACCAGCGGCCACGCATATTTTACTTTGCTTGGAGAGAATTCACGTGTATCATGCGTGCTCTTCCGTTCCTACGCCGGCTCAGTGCTCGTCTGGCCGAAGGATGGCGACGAGGTGCTCGTGCGCGGAAAGGTCGACGTCTACGGCGCGCGCGGCTCGTATCAGATATACGCCGTGAGCCTGTTGCCGCTCGGCGCAGGAGCTAAGGCGCGCGCGAAAGAGGCGCTGCGCATGAAACTTGAGCGCGAAGGGATATTCGATATCCGTCTCAAGCGCCCGCTGCCGCGGTATCCCGAGCGCGTTGCGGTCATAACCTCGCCGACGGGCGCGGCGCTTCAGGACGTGCTCAAGCTCCACGCGCTGCGCTATCCGTGCGCTGAGATAGTCGTCATTCCGAGCCTCATGCAGGGCGTCGGCGCGGCTGAGGAAATCGTCTCCGCCTTCGAGCGCGCGCGCCGCATCCGCGGACTTTCGTGCCTCATGCTGGTGCGTGGCGGCGGCAGCCGCGACGACCTGGACATATTCGACGAAGAATCCGTCGTGCGCGCGGTGCGCCTCTGTCCCGTCCCAGTCATAACAGGCCTCGGCCACCAGATAGACAGCACTCTTGCAGACCTCGCCGCCGACGCGGCGGCCCCGACGCCGTCCGGCGCGGCGGAAAGACTCTTTCCCGACCGTTGCGCGCTCGAAGCGGCGCTTTGCGACGCGGAACGCTCCATGCGCGGCATGCTCGAAGGGCGGATCGGCCTCATGTCGCGCGCGCTCGAAAACGCCTGCAAAAGAATGGAAACCGCCGTGAATCTGAAACACACGGCCCCCGCATCCGCAGTCCTCAAAAGAACGGAAGAATCGCTGAACGCCGGGATAAGCGCGAGACTCAGGAACGAAGCTGCGCGCCTCGCAGCCTCCGCCGCGCGTCTCGACGGGCTTTCTCCGCTGTCGCTTCTCGCAAAGGGCTACTCGATATGCGAAGACGGGAACGGTGGTGTGCTGCGTTCCGTCTCGTCGCTCAAAAAGGGCGCGCGCGTAAACATCGTAATGAGAGACGGCACGGCTGGAGCCGTCGTTGAAAATATATCCGGCGAAACGCCGTTTAAGGAGGCATCGCAGCCATGCTGCCGCCCACGCTGAAATGGGAGGACGGCGCGCTTTATCTGCTCGACCAGCGCGCGCTGCCGCTCGAAACGAAATACAGAATCTGCCGCGATTACGAGGAAGTAGCCTCGGCCATAGAAGACATGACGGTGCGCGGCGCTCCCGCGATAGGCGTGGCCGCGGCTTACGGCCTCGCGCTAGCGGAAAGAAGCGGCGCATTCGCAGAAGCCGCGAAGCGCCTCGCAGCGACGCGCCCGACCGCTGTGAACCTCTTCTGGGCCATAAAGCGCATGGAAGAGACGTGCGCGGCGCACAAAGACGAAAAAAACCTCGTCGCGCTCCTCGAAAACGAAGCTGCGAAAATCCACGAAGAAGACATAGAAATCAATAAAAGCATAGGCCGCTTCGGCGCGGCGCTGCTGCCGGACGAATGCGCCGCGATCACGCACTGCAACGCCGGCGCACTCGCTACGGCGGGCTACGGCACGGCGCTAGGAGTTTTCCGCGCCGCCGCGGAAGCGGGGAAGAAGCTAAAAATCTACGCCGACGAGACGAGGCCGCGCCTTCAGGGCGCGTCGCTGACCGCTTACGAACTCATGGCGGACGGTTTCGACGTTACTGTGATAACCGATTCGATGGCGGCCTTCCTGATGTCGCGCAGAAGGATCGACGCAGTCGTGACCGGCGCTGATCGCGTGGCGGCGAACGGCGACGCGGCGAACAAGATCGGGACCTACGGCCTCGCAATAGCCGCGAAGCACCACGGCGTACCGTTCTACGTCGCTGCTCCGCTCTCGACCTTCGACATGAATTGCCGCTGCGGCGCGGAAATACCTATAGAGGAGCGCGCCGCCGGCGAAGTGCGTAAAATTGGGGACATATACCTGACGCCGCCCGACGCCGACGTATGGAACCCTTCCTTCGACGTTACTCCGTCGGAGCTGATAGCAGGAATAATAACGGAGCGCGGAGTCATACGCGCGCCGTATAAAGAGAATATAGAAAAAATCCTCCAGGGGGGAAACGCATAATGAGAAACGAATTCAGGATCGCCGATATAGCTCTCGCGCCGGAAGGACACAGGCGCATGGAATGGGCGTGGGAATATATGCCCGTGCTCAAGCTCATAGCCGAGAAGGAGGCTGCGGACCAGCCGCTCGCCGGCGTCGTAGTCGGCACATGCCTGCACCTCGAAGCCAAGACGGCCTGCCTGCTGAAGGTCCTCCACCAGCTCGGCGCTACCGTCGTCACGGCGGGCAGCAACCCGCTCTCGACGCAGGACCCGATATGCGCCGCGCTAGTCGAAGAGGGCGTTCACGTATTCAGCCGCCGCGGCATGAGCGCCGAGGAATACAGCGACAACATCCGCGAGATGCTCAAGTGGGACCCGCAGGTGATAATCGACGACGGCGGCGACGTAGTATCGATGGTGATAGAGGAACGCCGCGACCTCATCAAGAATATTATGGGCGGCTGCGAAGAGACGACGACAGGCATCAAGCGCCTGCGCGCGATGGCGAACGAGGGCGTGCTGCCCTTCCCGATGCTCGCCGTCAACGACGCGCAGAGCAAACACCTCTTCGACAACCGTTACGGCACAGGCCAGTCCGTCTGGGACGCGATACTGCGCACGACGAACCTCATCGTCGCGGGTAAAAACGTCGTCGTCGCGGGCTACGGCTGGTGCGGCAAGGGGACCGCGAAGCGCGCGGCCGGGCTCGGCGCGCGCGTCATAGTCGTCGAGGTAGACCCGCACAAGGCTCTCGAAGCGCTCATGGACGGCTTCGAGGTCATGAACATGAACGACGCGGCGAAGCTCGGCGACGTGTTCGTCTCTGTGACCGGCAACACGAAGGTCATCCGCCGCGAACATTTTGAAGTTATGAAGGACGGCGTGCTTCTCGCCAACGCGGGACACTTCGACGTCGAAGTCTACGTCCCAGACCTCAAGGAGATGGCGAAGGAGGTCCGTCAGTCTCGCGACAACATCGACACCTACGTTATGCCGGACGGGCGTAGGCTGCACCTTCTCGGCGAAGGCCGCCTCGTGAACCTCGCGGCGGGCGACGGGCACCCAGTCGAGATAATGGACCTGAGCTTCGCGATGCAGCTGCTTTCCGCCCTCTACATCAGCTCGCACAAGCTCGAACCGGGCCTTTACAACGTCCCCGAGGAGCTCGACCGCCGCATAGCGGAGCTCAAGCTCGAGTCCCTCGGCATAACGATAGAGAAGCTCACGCCCGAGCAGGAAGAGTACATGGCGAGCTGGAGAGAATAAAATGCCGAAGCTTTATAAAAACGTCGTCCTTTGGGACGCGGAGCGCGAGAGCGCGAGCTTCTGCGACGTGCTCACGGACGGCGCGGAGATAGCGAAAATCGCCCCTGCCGGTACGCTGGCCGGCGAAGCGGCTTTCGACGGATGCGGCGCGACGGCGATGCTGCCGGGCTTCGTCAACGCCCACGGACACGCCGCGATGACGATGCTGCGCGGCCTCGGCGAAGAGCTGCCGCTCATGGAATGGCTGCAAAAGAAAATCTGGCCCGTCGAAAACAAGCTCGACGCGGAAACGACGTACATAGGCGCGCAGCTCGCGCTTATGGAGATGCTCTCGACCGGCACGACCTGCTTCGCGGACATGTATTTCTTCATGGACAGCGTCGCGGAGGCCGTGCTCGACGGCGGAATGCGCGCCGGGCTCTCGCGCGGCATAGTGCCCTCGCAGGAAGGCGGACGTGAAAGGCTAGACGAGAACCTAAAGCTCGCGCGCGACTACGACGGCGCTAAGGGGCTGATACACGTGCAGCTCGGGCCGCACGCGCCCTACACCGTGCCTACGGCCTTCATGACCGAGATAGCAGCTGCGGCGAAGGAAAACGGCCTCGGCGTCCAGCTTCACTGGCTCGAGACGAAAAGCGACTGGCCTCTTTCCGAAGGCTCGAAGACGATGAACCCCGAGGAATTCCTCGAAAAGACGGGGCTGCTCGATGTGAAGCACCTTTTGCTTGCGCACTGCGTCTGGATAGAAAAAGAGAAGTTCCACTTCTACGCGCGCCCGAACATAACCGTAGCGCACAACCCCAAGAGCAACTGGAAGCTCGGCAGCGGCACTGCGCCCGTATGCGCGATGGCGGAGGCCGGCATAGCGGTCTCGCTCGGTACCGACGGCGCGTCGAGCAACAACCGCCTCGACATGTGGGACGAGATGCGCTTCGCCTCGCTCGCGCAGAAGGGGGCGAACCTCGACCCGACGCTGCTCTCCGCGCGCGACGCCTTCCGCATGGCGACAGTCGCCGGAGCGCGCGCTCTCGGCTTTGAAAAGACCGGGCTGCTGCGCGAGGGCTGGACGGCGGACTTCATGTTGGTCGGCCTCGACAAGCCGCACTACGTCGGTTGGGATTTGGAAAACCTTCCGGGCTGCATAGTCTACGCCGGTTCTTCGGCGGACGTGGAGGCGACCGTCGTCGCTGGCGAAACTCTCTACGAAAACGGGAATTTTACGCGCCTCGACAAAGAGAAGATAACGGCGGAAGCCAACGCCGCGCGAAAACGTTTAACGTCGCAGGCGTAACGCTCACAACAATTCTTAAGTTCACGAAAGCCCCGGTGCGTCCCGGGGCTTTTCTCATATCTTCAGACTTTAAGCGGGCTTGCTCAGGTTTGGCCGGCTCACAAAATCTCCATAAATCGTTCATAAAATCATCATAGCGGATTGTTATCATAAACTCGTCGAAGAGAGCCGGACACGAGCCGGAGATAACACTGAGGAGGAACGACGCAATGAAATTGAAGATAATCGGAGCTTTTGTAATGGTGTTGGGAATAGCCGGAGCCGCCGCGGCCTATCAGCCACAGGCAGGCCCAGCGCCTCGTGGGGATTTCCGCCGCGGGGCGGAGCTGAGCCAGGAGGACCGCGCGCACTTCGAAGCGATGCGCAAAATACGTACAGAGCTGCGCGACGAGCTCAGCAAGGAAAATCCCGACAAGCAGCGCGCCCGCACGCTGTACTCCAAGCAGCTTGACCTCCGCCAGGAATACAGGGAGAAAAACTTTCGCAACTGCATAGAGAACCACGACCACAGCCGCGGGCGCTGTGGCTGGATCGCGCGTCAGGACAGGCGCATGGGCTACGGCAACGGCGCGTGGGTGAAGTTCATCGATGAGCTAAGCAAGGATAAGCCGAACAAGGTGCGTGCGTGGGAGTACTTCCGCGAAGCCGAGAAGGTCAGCCGCGAACTTGCAATGAAACGCTTCGACACGATGCTTGACGATCCGGACGGATGGCGCTGTTGGTACGGCGGTTCGGGAGCGAGAGACGGACGCTTCGGCCCGCGCGGCGGTTGGTGCGACGGTCCGCGTGACGGACGCTGGGCTCCCCGTCATCACTGGGGCGGCGGATACCACCGCGGCGGCTGCGGCCCGGACGGCTGGCACGGCGGCCCGCGCTACCAGAACTGCCCAGCCTACTAAGCTGCACGGAGATATCCACTTCAGCCGCCTTAGCTAATCTACAGTGCGCGGTGTGGACAAACAGAAAAGTTTGAGCGGATTCTGCAATCCGCTCAAACTTATAAGGCGAAGAGGCCGAAAAAAGCATATAATGGAGGGCTGAAGAACTTTGACGAGAGACGGTGACGGCATGAGGATACTTATCGTAGAGGACGAGCGCGCGATAGCCGAGGTCGAAAAGGCGTATATAGAGCGGGACGGATACTCCGCGGAGATCGCGTCCGACGGCTTAGAAGGGATAGGAAAATTCAAGGAAAAGCAGTTTGATCTCGTTATTCTTGACCTTATGCTCCCGGGCATGTCGGGGATAGACGTCTGCCGCGAGATACGCCGCACGTCGAACGTCCCCATCATTATGGTGACGGCGAAGAGCGGCGAGGACGACATCGATGCGGCGCTCGACGCCGGAGCGGACGACTACCTCGTCAAGCCCTTCTCTCCAAAGATACTTA
>URAG01000075.1 GCA_900545755.1 uncultured Cloacibacillus sp.
AGGAGCCATTTCGAACCGTGATTGTGTAGTGTCAACTTGGGGGCTTTTACCATGTCCAAGTTATGGGGCGCTGTTCATTTTTGGGAGGGCCGAATTTTTTGAGCAGGTATAATCAGCATTAATCAATATATATTTACTCTATTCAATCTTATAGTTTCCTTCTTTTTAGAATTACACATACTTACACACAATTTTTATCCACATTATGTTTATAACTTTTATATTAGAATAAAAAAACCGGAGCACTGCCTATCAATATGCCTTTCAAAACGCATGACAGTTAAATTTATATATTTACATTAAACGCATCAATAACAACCATATGTATATATTTTATTCACAAATTGATAATATCTGACGTAATAAACCTGTTTCACGTTATCTTTATGCTCAAAGCAAAACATCAACATTCATCAAATTTTCAGACTTTTAAATTTTCAGCGGAAAAGCAGCTTATAGCCAGATTATCGGTTTTTGCACATTATGTTGTGATTATCTATGTGTATATGTGCATAACTATTGTGTATTATTTAGCGCCAATTACGACGATTATGAAAATCTGCCGCACCGTCTCAGACACGCTCAAAAACTGCCGTGCCTTTCACAGATTCATGATAAAATCTTTGAGAGAAGAATATATATCGTTTCTCTTCTTTCTTTGGAGTGACATGAATGGCTAACGACGCTGATTTAGTGTGGAATGAATTTTATAAATACTGTCTCGAAAAAATCGGAAAAGACGACAAAACGGTTGAAATGTACCTTCAGACCTGTATGCCCGTCTCTCTTGCAAACGGAGTGTTGCTCGTCGACGTTGCGACGCCCTTCGCGTTGGAACAGATCAGAAACAGATACATGGACAAAATGCAGAAACTGATCGCGGAGACAGGCTTCGCCTCAGAGCTGCGCTTTTCAGTCGCCGAAGTCCACGACGGAAAAGACGAGAAGCCGGAAAGCAGGGTCGCTTCGCCGCTGCCTGAGCCGGAGCAACAGCCTAAGAGGAGCGCAAGCAAGAACGGCCTCAACCCAAATTATGTATTTTCAACCTTCGTCGTAGGAAAGTCCAACCGCCTTCCGCACGCCGCAAGCCTAGCCGTAGCTGAGTCTCCTGGAAACACCTACAACCCGTTCTTCATATGGGGAAAGGTCGGGCTTGGCAAGACGCACTTGATGCACGCAATCGGCCATCATATAGAAGACACAAACCCAAAAACGAAAATCTTATACGTAAGCGCTGAAAAATTCACGAACGACCTTATTAGCTCTATACGCAACAACACGACGCAGGAATTCCGCGCGCGCTACCGCGAGCTTGACGTGCTGATGATAGACGACGTCCAGTTCATCGCTGGCAAGGAGCAGACGCAGGAGGAATTCTTCTGGACCTTCAATGCGCTCCACGACGCGAAGAAACAGATAATAATAAGTTCAGACAGGCCTCCAAAGGACATCCAGGGAATAGAAGACAGGCTCGTCTCACGCTTCGAATGGGGCCTCGTCACCGACATACAGCCGCCCGACCTCGAAACGCGCGTCGCAATACTTCAGAAAAAGGTCGAAATGAAAGGTTACCGGAACATACCGGAAGAGGTCATCATGTTTATAGCGCAAAACATTCCGAGCAACATCAGAGAGCTCGAAGGCTCTTTGAACAGAATCGTCGCATGCGCCGACCTAAACCATGAACCGATAACCATTGAAAACGCCTCGCTCTGGCTCAAAGATCTCATAAAGAGCGCGCCAGGAACCGAGGTCACTATAGGGCTTATACAGCAGCTGACTGCCGAGACCTTCGGCCTGACGATAGAGGATCTTCTGTCGAACAAGCGCACGGCCGAAATCGCGCTCGCGCGCCAGGTTGCCATGTACATAGCGCGCAACAAGACAAACGAGCCTCTTATACAGATAGCTTACGCCTTCAATAAAAAGGACCATACAAATGTGATACACGCATGCAAGAAAATTTCTGACACAATCAAAAGCGATATTAGAGTCAGATCTTTTGTGGATAACATTGTAAATAAGCTATAAAATCCCACATAAAAATGGTGATTACTTCTGTGGGCAGTTTTTTAGCACAGGGTTTTTCACAAATCTATTGTGGATAATGTGTATAAGTTTGTGATGAAATAGAAAACTTTTCCACAGGAGAAAACGGCTTACAACAAGAAAAAAATAGCGTTTTACACATTTACACAGTGCCTATTACGACTATGACGGTTTTAAATATAAGAGAGATGTACTATTAGGAGGTCTAACATATGAAACTAGCGATCAACAAAAAACAGTTTCTCGGAAGCTGGAACCTCGCAGAGAGAAGCACCTCGGCAGGAGGTACGGTCAGCATACTTTCATCAATATTGATAAAGGCCTCAGCAGAATCTGTGATACTCCAGGCGACGGACATCAAGACCTCCATTATATGCCGTGCGGCAGGAGTCATGGTGCTTGAGCCAGGTGAGGCGGTATTCCCGATAAAGATGGTCAGCGACCTCTTCAAAAAGGCTCCAGGCGAGGAGTTCACGCTAGACGTCGACGGCGGCAAGGTCGTGCTCAAGGCCGGCAGAAGCAAATATAATTTCTCGACATATCCGGTAAGCGAATTTCCCGCTCTGCCCTCGTCGGACGATGCAGAGCTCTTCTGCACGATACCTGCCGGAGAGCTGGCTAAGGTGCTCGACGAAGGGACTCTCGCGGCCTCCGGCGGCGAGGAATTTCCGCTTTATCTTTCTTCGGCGAACCTCCAGATAATTTCTTCGCGTCTCAACATAGTCTCTACAGACACGCGCAGGCTCGCGCTATCCGCTGTCCCGGTGTTTGACGGTAAGGACGGCGAGTCGGCTCTTCTTCCGATGAAAGGCGTCAAGGAGCTACAAAGGATTCTAAGTTCTCTGACGCCTGAGACCGAAGTGAAGGTGCTCTTTGACGGAGCGCAGTTCTATTTCAAGACAGCGACGCTCGAATTCGCCGTGCGCCGCGTCGAATCGAAGTTCCCGCCTTATGAGAAGATACTTCCGAAGCACAGCACCCTCGACGTGCTGACGGACCGCGGCGAGCTTATCTCGGCGCTTGAGCGCGTCGACGTCATCGTGCGTGACTTCAACAGGATGGTCGTCCTCGACATGGCGCCAGAGAGCCCGTTCGTACTGCGCGGCAAGGCGCCGGACTTCGGACAGGCGAAGGAAGAGATAGAGGCCGAGACGACTGGAGATAAGCTGCGCATCGCGGTTAACTCGAAATTCTTCCTCGAAGCTCTGAAGGTGCTGCGCGAGCCGCAGGTCAAGCTTTCGTTCAACGGCCAGTCGGGCCATATGTCGGTGCGGCGCGGCGACGGAGACGACTTCCTCTGTCTCATAGCGCCGATCAACCTATCGGAAGAGGAGCTCAGGGCCTTCGACTCCGACCTTGGTTAGGAATGGGCTTCAAGAGGGTAAGATTCAATAACTTCAGAAACATAGAGCCCCGGGAGATGCGCTGGTCCCCGGGGCTAAATTTGCTGACTGGTGAGAACGGCTCCGGAAAGACGAACGTCCTTGAGGGAATAAACATAATTTCGGGCTGGGGGCCGCTCGACCGCGGGACGAAGACACTTTCTATACCGACTTGGAACAGCGGTTCGACCGAGGTCCAGCTGACCGGCGAGCTCGACAGCTCAGATATAATCAAGGTGAAGATTTCACGCCGCTATACAATACGTATAGACGATAAAACCTCGAGCGCTTCGGAGCTGCGCTGGAAAATTCCAGTTCTGACGTTCCTTCCGGACGACATGTCCATAGTCGAGGGTTCGTCGGTCTTCCGGCGCAGGTTGCTCGACATGGTGCTTGCATTAATAATCCCGTCCTATGCGGCGAGGCTCTCGGAGTACAGGCGCGGTGTGCGGCAGAAAGCTCTGTTTTTAAAGCGCGGCATGCCCCCGATGATAGCAGACCGCGCGCTGCTTCCGCTCGCCTCATGGATATGGCGGATGCGCGAGGAGGGGGTGGCTTTACTCGCGGATTCTTTGACTGGCTTCGAACAGCTCGCGCCGTTCGGGATAGGGCTTTCGCTCAAGCGCGGCGGCGCCGGCTTTGAGTTGGATTGCGCAGATGATTACGCAAGGGCGCTCGTAGTCAACGGAGAACGCGAGCGCGCGATGCGTTTCCCTATAGTCGGGCCGCACCGCGACGATATAATAATAACGTCGCGCAGCCGTCCCGCTTCGTCGTCGCTGAGCCGCGGGCTGCGGCGGCGCACCGCTATGGCTCTGATGCTTGCGGCTTCGGAGGGCGTGAGGCGCAAGCTCGGACGCGAGCCTGTGCTGCTTCTCGACGAGGTGGCCGCCGAACTCGATCCTGCCGGTAAGGAACAGCTTTTCTCGACGCTTTACGCGCGCGGCGGACAGATATTCGCGGCGACCGCCGAGCCGCTTTCTCCTTCCGTTCCATGTTCGGTCTACAAGATAAATTCAGGAAAACTAGACAAAATTGAAGATAAAATATAAAGAAGTGAGAGACAAATGAAAATAGGAGAATTTTACGACGTTATAGTTGTAGGCGCGGGACACGCCGGCTGCGAGGCTGCGCTCGCCGCTTCTCGCATGGGCGCGAGGACGCTGCTGCTTTGCATATACCTCGACAGCATCGCTATGATGCCGTGCAACCCTTCGATCGGCGGCCCGGCGAAAGGGCACATTGTGCGAGAAATAGACGCGCTCGGCGGCGAATGCGCCGCGGCGGCCGACGACTCAACTCAGCACCTGCGGTGGCTTAACACTTCGAAGGGCGCGGCCGTGCGCACGCTTCGCGCGCAATGCAGCCCGCGCCGCTACAGCGACCATTACCGCACCGCGCTCCTTACGCAGAAAACTCTCGACCTCCATCAGGGCGAAGCAGCGGAACTTATAGTAGAAAACGGCGAGGCGCGCGGCGTTAAAATAGCGACGGGACAGTCCTTCTTTGCATCATGCGTAGTGCTCGCAACCGGCACATACCTCGCCGCTAAAATATATATCGGCATGGCCTGCCGCGAATCCGGACCGCTCGGCATGACTCCGGCTACTGCGTTCGCTGCCTCGCTGAAAACAACAGGACTAGAGATAGGCCGCCTGCGCACCGATACGACGCCGCGCCTTCACTTCGACACGATAGACTGGGCCGCGCTTGACTGTCAGAAGAGCATAGACGAGCCGCAGGCCTTCTCCCACTTTGGGGAAAAGCGCGTCTACAGCGGCATGGTCTGCGGCCTTACACGCACGAACGCAGAAACGCACAGAATCATACGTAAGTACTTCGATCAGTCGCCGCTCTACATGGGCAAGCTCGACACTGAAGGGCCCAGATACTGCCCTTCCATCGACGACAAGATAATAAAGTTCCCCGAAAAGGATACTCATCCTATCTTTCTCGAACCAATAACGCCTGAGGGGCGCGAAGTCTACGTCCAGAACTTTTCGACTTCGATGTGCCTCGAAGCGCAGTTTGAAAGCGTCAGGACGATAAAAGGCTGCGAGCACGCGCACATACTGCGACCCGGCTACGCGATAGAATACGACTTCGTCCTGCCGACGCAGCTGCATCCATGGCTTGAAACGAAGCCGGTGAAAAATCTTTTCCTCGCTGGACAGATAAACGGAACTTCCGGCTATGAGGAGGCGGCCGGCCAAGGTCTCATCGCAGGAATCAACGCCGCGCTGCGCGTGCGCGGCGACGGCCCGTTCGTCCTTGGACGCGACGAGTCGTACATCGGCGTGCTGATAGACGACCTCGTAACAAAGGGGACGAAAGAACCTTACAGAATGCTCACCAGCCGTTGTGAATACAGGCTGTTGCTGCGTCATGACAACGCAGCCGACAGATTATGCGCGAAAGGACGCGCAGTCGGGCTGCTCCCGGAATGGAAGTGGGAACGGTATTGCGACGCGCGCAGCGCTGAAGAGCGTGAGCGGGAACGTCTTCGCGCATTCAAGATACATCCATGCGAAACGGTCAACGACAGGCTGCGCGCAGCTGGCTCGTCGCCGCTGACGGAGGGCGTCGGTGCGCTCGAACTTCTGCGCCGTCCGGAGGTGGACTGGAAGCTTGTCGCTGAGCTCACAGATTCGCAGCTTGGCCCCGAGCTCGGCGAAAAGATAGCGAACGAGCTCAAATACGAGGGCTACATAGCGCGGCAGCAGAAACAGGTGGAGAAATTCCGTCGTATGGAGCTGCTGAAAATTCCGAAGAGTATAGACTACGCAAAGATAAGCGGCCTTTCTGCCGAAGGGCGCGGCAAATTGTCGAAGATATCGCCTGTGACGCTGGGACAGGCCTCGCGCATACCAGGCGTACCGCCCTCTGACATACAGCTGCTTTGGGTTGCGATAGAGAGCGCTCGCCGTAGAAAGGACGCCTAGCGCGTGGATGAAGATTTCGCGAAAAGCGCCGGCGAGGTCGTAGTATCCGCAATCAGCGGCAAAAGCGGCGAAGAGACGCTAAAAAAGCCGCGCGGCGTTAGATACAGGCCGGAGTATTGGAATCTCGTAAACCTCTCGATAAAGCTCTCCGAGCTCACAGAGAACTGGCGCGCCGTCGCGGGAGAGCCTCTCGCCTCGCGCAGCGCGCCGGCGGTCTGCGAGGAGGCTGAAGGCCGGCTCGTAATCACGGTCAACGTCCTAAACCAGATGGTGCTTTCTTCGGCGCGCTTCCGCAAAGCGCGGCTCGAGCGCGGGATATCGGCTTTCTTCGGCAGCGCAGCCGTCTCTGTAGATTTTAGGGTCGGCCCTATACGTCCGGCAGCGCAGCCGGCGCGCTCCGCTCCGCAGAAAATCTACCGCCGCGCGCCGATCGTCAACGACGATGCCGAGGTCGCCGAACGCGAAAAATTTTTCCTCGAAAGCGGAATGTCGCCGGAGCTCGCGAGCGCCATGGCGCGCGTCATGCTCTCGCTTGAAAAGCTGTCTAAGCGCAGAAAATAAAGATTTACTGAAAATCTAATATTTATCTGACTTTTCCTTAAATCGGTGCTATAATGTCTCTAGCGAAGAAGTTAAAAATAATTTAGAAATCAGAAAAAACGGAGGAACAAAAAATGAAAATCGGAGAAGTTGTAAGAGACGGAGATTTCAAGGCTGAGAAACACGTACCGACTATAGAAGCCCCAGAGAAAATCAAGGCGGGGGAAGAGGCGCTCGTAAAGGTCTGCGTCGGCAAGGAGATCAAGCACCCGAACACGCCGCTCCACCACATCAGCTGGATTCAGCTCTACTTTAAGCCCGCCGAAGGCCCTGTCGTCGATGTCGCGAAGTTCTGCTACAACAGCCACGGCGACACGATGAACCTCGACAACCCCGGATGCGCGCTTGTGGAGCCCGCTAGCTGCGTAATGTTCAAGCCAGCGAAGTCCGGAGAGCTCATCGCCGTCAGCTACTGCAACGTCCATGGGCTCTGGGAATCCTCGAAGGCCATCGAAGTCGAATAATATTCACGCATCGAACGCAGATTCTGATGTTTAGAGAAAGGCCGCCTTTTCTGGCGGCCTTTCTGCGTGCCTGCATAACAATTGCTTAACTTTCTATACTCTACCATGCGCTTAGACGCGGGGTTTAAAGGCTTTGGTTCCCATACGTTACTTTGTGAAAACATATAAAAACTTAGGACGGATGATTTCCCGTGCGGCAAGGTTTCGGTATATGGTCAATCTGCCGCAGTTGCTGGGCCTTATCAATAGCACTGCAAAATCAGCCAGACGTTCTCGAACCTCCGCGCCGATAAGTCGTCCCTTGTGATGTAAAAATATATCCGCCCGCAGTCGCCGAACATCAGCCTGAAATCGCCGCACTCTACAGCGTCGAGCTGGAGGAGCGGCAGCCATTTGTCCGCCGCGCAGCTGCGCGCCTCTTTTTCTACGTTTTCAGGAATTCCGCTCCAGTCGCCGCCGAGGTAGTATCCGCGCGTCACAAGCTCGCATTCTATCGGTATGCTTCCCTGTATAATGTCGGGCCAGCCGAGCAGTTTAGAGTTGTTGTCGGTATCGTCGTCAGTGAGTTCCGCGCGCGCTTTGAAGAATTCGTCTCCTTCGTCTCCGTCTTCCGCCTCGTAAGGATAAATTTCGGAGAAGTCATCCCATTCCGGAAACGACGGCTCAGCGCGCATTTTTATATTCAGCGCCGGAAATTTGAAATCTTCCTCTAAATCATCGGGAAACTCCGCCGGTTCCAGCGTTGCCGAATTTTCGAACCAGTAGACGCGCGCGCATCCCTTGTCCTTCGGGTCGAAGCCCCAGCGCTGGGAGTATGTCTCGTAGAAAAACGACAATATTCCATGGTTGGGGAGCAGATGTTCCGTATCGTATTTTGCGAGTTCGGCGCAGTCGAACTGCGCGATGAACGAGAGAGGGCGCGCGGCTGGTTTTCTGGCATTGCCTATTTTGTCTTTCCTCACATGCAGGAAAGAAAAGAGCCCTTTTTTTACATTTTTCTCCATCTCTCCGCTGTCGAATACAGGCCATGTAAAGCTGCGCGGAACGTCTGGCCGTCCGCCGAAGCGCGTGGTTCCGCTCCTTTGCTCCGAGCTTCCTGAAATTTTGAGTGTTATGCAGTTTCTGCGCGTCTGTTCCAGCTTTTCCCTGAGTTCCACTATTATGCCTCCCGCGCTGAATTATGCTGCGCCGCGTAGATTATGCGAAAACAGCGAGATTTTGTGCTTCCATGATTATTATATATTTTTACGATAAAAAGTCAGGTAAAGTTCTTCAGCTTCGTCATGCACTTTAGTCGTTGTCCACACTTTTTTCTAGAGTTATACACATATAAACCGCTCTTTTCGATATCTGTGATGGCCTTTGCGAGGCTAAAAAGAAAGAAATCCACTGATATATTCACAAATTGTGGATAACTATGTACATAAACGGCGTGAATATGGTAGTTCTGCCCTTTCCGGCTTTTCAGTTATGTAAAAGTAAGGTTGAGGAAATTTCATGAATTCGTACGGAAACGGACGCTACGCACTCGCGCCTAAATTTCACGAGCGGCGCGTTCGTCAGCGTTCTGCGGCGCTGTTTACTGAACGGAATGCAATTTCATCGGAAGCGCAAACGCCTCGGAAAACCGCGTACCTGTTGCCGTTTAGCGGTCGCGCTTCCGCCGGTGCGCGAATTGCGGCGTGCGGCGTATTGCGGAACGCGGAGGAAGAAAATTTGCGCTTTCACGTCGCCGCCTGATGCGGCCTGATGGAGCGCACCTCTGATAAAAAAATAGGCGCTGACGCGATATCCGCGTCTCCGCGCCTATTTTATGTTTACTGAGGCTTTCTCTTAACCGCGCTTCGCTATCGCGGCTCCCATTACGAGCGTCGCCGCTCCGGTGTTTTCAAGGCCGTGCGAATGCCCCTTGCGGCAGAGCATGATGTCTCCAGCCTTGACGGCGTGTTTCTCGCCGTCCTCGCAATATGTGCCCTCGCCGCTCATGATGAAATATACTTCCTCGTTGTCGCCGTGGAGATGATATCCGATCGAAGCGCCGGGCTCTAGCTCGATGCGCGTCGTCATCGTGAACGCGCCGTCGTTGTCCGGTATTTCCACCGGGAACCTCATCGCGCAGCCTTTGCCGCTTCCTCCAAGCTTTTCAACCTTTACGCCTTCATCTTTGTTTTTAAGCATTTTCATATTCCTCCTCAGATTTTGCGGCGCGGCGGACATTCTACCGGCGCACCTCCCTCACTGATTATAAGGCTAAAAATGCGCGAGAGCCGGCAAAGAGTGTATTTAAAAGAGATATTTTTATTTGATTTTATTTGACTAAAATAACGGCGAATGGCTAGTTGCGCGTCCATCTTTCCTCGAGTCCGTCCAATGTTGTATGATTAACGGTGTATTGGAAAAAACGCCGGATGGCGATACGGAGGAGAGCTTTATGACACGTTCTACGGTTTACTTTACTAATATGCGGGCTACGCCTGAGATGAACCTTTTGAAAAAATTCCGCAGGCTGATAGAAAAGGCCGGCATAGCGGATATAAATTTTGAGAAGCAGTTTGCCGCGATAAAGATACACCTCGGCGAGCCGGGCAACATCGCCTATCTGCGCCCGAACTTTTCAAAGGTCGTCGCAGACAAAATTAAGGAGCTAGGCGGCAAACCGTTCCTGACCGACTGCAACACGCTCTACGTCGGCCGCAGGAAGAACGCGCTCGAACACCTTGAAGCCGCCTATGAGAACGGTTACAATCCTTTCTGCACCGGCTGCCACGTCATCATAGCTGACGGTTTGAAGGGTACCGACGAGGCTCTCGTCCCCGTCGAGGGCGGCGAATATATCTTCGGTATAGCCCACGGGAAGGTGCGAACTGTTGGCGTAGTAAGGCGTTCCGCCGTCTTTTGCGGCGGTCTTTATATCGGGATACCTCTTTACGTCGTGCTTAGCGAGACGATAGCTG
>URAG01000076.1 GCA_900545755.1 uncultured Cloacibacillus sp.
GGGAGGCGGATACGGTTTTTCTGCGCGAGCATATTTGCCTATATTAGGAGCGAGAGCGAGCTCTTCAGCCCGTCGATAAGCATGCCGAAATATTCCGAGAAAAGGGGCGGGATGACGGTGATGCTGTAAAAGAGGAACGGATTAAGCACGTGGAACCCGTCCGTCAGCAGCACGTAGCCGGCTAGAAAACCTATAAATATTAGGATAACGCCGATGTTATCCTTGATTGCGGCAAACAGTTTCATCTGTTGAATATCGTCCTCCGAATTCTGTCTTGTTGTACGCATACTTTCCGCACGGGCGGCGAGCCGCGCCGCGCGGAAAAGCGATGTCTTTTGTTTTTACAGGTTATTCGCCTTGAACTGTTCCATCTTGGCCTTGAAGAACTTGCTGTTCGGATAGTCCTTTATCAACGATTCGAGCGCTTCTTTGTAAATCGTAGAATTCATGTGATCCTTGATATCGACGTTGCCGGCGGTCAGGTAGCCGAAGTTCGCCATCTTGTTCCACATCTTTTCGACGCTCTTCGTGAACGGGTCGGTGTCGTACTTCATGTGCGGGCTGTGTACGAAGCTGTCTACCGTCTCTTTAGTCAGGTCGAGGTTCTCGACTACGAGGTCGGATACTTCGTTCATGTTGTTCTGCATATATTCTTCCGCGCGGAGGTAGGAGCGGAGCAGGCGGCGCAGCGCTTCCTTGTTCTCGTTGAGGTAGGAGTTCAGGCAGAGCATACGACAGCAGGAATGGTTGGGCCAGAGCTCGTCGGGCCACATCTTGACTTCAAGACCGAGCATACGCGCCTGGATCTGATAGCCGGTCGCGGTAGCGCCGAAGGCGACTTCTCCCTTCGCTACGGCCTGAAGCACGTCGGTGTTCTTCTTATATTCGAGGAACTGTATCATATCGGGGTCGTTCGGGTCGCCGATGATTTTGTCTGTGCCGTAGCGGAACGGATAGCCCGCGTCGTAGAGAATGCCCTTGAGGACGATGTTGGGCGTGCCGCCGCGCGTGATGCCTATCTTTTTGCCCTTGAAGCTCTCAAGTCCGGTGTAAGGAGTCTCCGGCTTGCCGTAGACCGGGGTTTCGCCGATGATCATATATCCGGCGAACATATTGAAATCCTGTCCGTTCGCTATATAGATGAGCGGGCCGCCGGTGCCGTAGGTCGAGAGCACGTCCACCTGCTTCGCCATGAGCGCTGAGGCGGCGTCGGAAAGGTTGCTGAGCCACACCATCTGCACCTCGACGCCCTCTTCCTTGTTGTAGCCTTTCTCTTCGGCTATGAACTGGAAGACCTGTCCAGAGGTCGGCTGCGCTCCGACGCGCACTTTGAGGACGTCCTTCGGTGCCGCGGCGACGCAGCCCGCCGTTAGGAATATGCCGAACGCCGCGAAAATAGCGGCGCAGCCAGCGATTATTTTCTTGCTCATAATTATATAAAAATCTCCTTTTTCTATTCCCTAATTAAGTTTTGCAGTCTCACGCAAAACTTACTGTTCAACCGCCGCGCGGTCGTTCGCGTCTGTGTAAATCAGGCTTATCAGATGATTGCGCAACTCTGCGATATCCGCGTCGCAGTACATATTCTTCCTCGTCGGGCGATTGTCCTCCGTGAACGAATGGTGATACATAATCGTCGCCGGAGATTGGCTCAGAACATAAATGTCCGTCGCGAGCAGTAGAGCCTCGTCAACGTCGTGCGTTACGAAAAATACCGTCTTGCGCTGGCCTTCGCCTTGTCGCCAGAGCGAGAGCACGAGGTCTTGAAGCTTCGCCTTCGTGACGGCGTCAAGCGAGCCGAACGGCTCGTCCATCAAAAGTATCGGCGGGTCGATGGCGAAGGCGCGCGCTATGCCGCAGCGCTGTTTCTGTCCGCCCGACAGGTCGCCCGGCAACTTGCCGAAAAGCGAATCATCCATGCCGACGTTGCGCATCCAAAGGCGCGCACGCTCTTTGCGCTGCTCCTTCGTCATTTCTGGGAAACGGCGTTCGAGGGCGATCATTATATTTTCGCCCGCCGTCATCCACGGAAAAAGGCCGTAATCTTGAAAGACCATCCCTCGCTGGAGCCCGGCTCCGCGAATCGGCTCGCCGTCGACCGTCAGCGTCCCTTTGTTAGGCATTTCGAGGCCGGCGAGCAGCCGCAGCAGAGTGCTCTTTCCACAGCCGGACTGCCCGAGCAGGCATGCGAAGCCGCCCGCGCGCACGTCCATGCTGATGTCGCCTAGTATGACGTTCTTCGTGCCGCTGTATGTGAATTCTACGTGGTCGATCTTTACATCCAGCATTTGCAGATTCTCCCCCCTTTCACGTAAAAATAAAGGACTTGCCCGCGCGTACGGAAAATGTGCGAACTCTACGGCTGAGCATACGTCTGAGATAACGAAAGGAAGATCTGCGCCTGCGGTCTGAAATTCCGAGGCAGGGACGATTTTACGC
This sequence comes from uncultured Cloacibacillus sp., assembly GCA_900545755.1. GTDB lineage: Bacteria > Synergistota > Synergistia > Synergistales > Synergistaceae > Caccocola. The sequence continues at coordinate 2,440 of URAG01000076.1, forward strand.
GCCGCGCTCCGACGGATAAGCACAAGCGCACTGAAACACGGCCAGCGCAACCGCGCACACAAACCACGACGCTCCTGAAAGCGCCGAGCGCAGCCAGCCCAAGAAAATGCGTCTTATATGCTTATCTGTGGAATATACGGGTAAAATCCCGGCGGGAATAGAAAGCAGGGAAAACCCTTATAGCCCATGCCATAGGCTTCACAGCGCACCGTCACATAAAGGCATCCCTTCTCTCCGAATTTTCTGAGCGCCGCTTCAACGTAGCTGCGCGCGACACTTATCATATAACATCGTAATTGTAAAAACAATTGTTGCAGCGTAAAAATTTATTTAACTGAACAAAAAATGCTCCCCACTTATTTTTAGCTTTTCCCTATACTGCTTTGCCGTTGGCGGAAAATAGGTGCAGCGTGCGGAAACAAGGCCGCATATGGCGTCGCACTCTTTTTGCATTGCATAGCCCGTCCCGCGCCGCCGTCATTTTGCATCTGTAATCACGAAATAAACGGGGCCGCTCGATGGTGGAAGGCAAAATTTTTTAGCTTGCCGTCCGCGGTGGGAGCGCCTACAGTTGACGTCACGTCGGGACGCATCTACGACAGCGCTTTATGAAGAATATCTAGACTGGACGCCGATGTAGGGATATCACGAGGAATAGGCGGGAACGGCGAAACGCCGGACTCTCCCGCCTGGGCCTTATGACGACAGCGCCATTACGTCGCGCGGATTCACCGCGGCGAATACCTTGTCGCCGGGGGCGTATTTTTCAGCTTCTTCTTTGGAGAGCTCTATTCTGACCGTCGAGAAGCCGCCGTTCACAGGCGCGCTCTCGGGACGGACGTTTATAATCGCGGTGAAAACGTCGTCGCGCACGCTGACGACCTCGGCGCGGAAGCTGTTTTCCGCCTCCGCGTATTCTTTCGACAGCGTTATGTAGTGCGCGCGGATTCCCGCGAATTTCGCGCTTCCGGGCACGTCGCGCGCGCAGTCGAGCTCCACGCCCCAGTCGAAAGCCCTTATGCGGCGCGGCCCAACGCGTTCCGCGCGCGAGAAGTTTTTGCATCCGGACAAAATAGCCGCGGTCAGAGTCGGCGGCGCGTCGAAGAACTCAGCGACGCTCTTGACCGGCTCGGATGCGCCGTTGTTTATGACGCAGACCTTCGAGCATAGGCGGTAGACCTCGTCCCGGTTGTGCGAGACGTAGAGCGTCGTTCCGGGGAATTCCGAGAGCGTGCGCCGCAGGTTCAGCTCGAGTTGCCAGCGCAGGTAGCTGTCGAGCGCGGACAACGGCTCGTCAAGCATGATTATCGCAGGCGCGCTCGCCATTATGCGCGCAAGCGCGACACGCTGCTGCTGCCCGCCTGAGAGCTGCGACGGGTAGTGCTCTTCGAGCCCCGTTATAAAAAATTTCTCCGCTATTTCGCGGTATCGCTCCTCGCTGTTTTCGCATCTGCCGCTCCCGCGCCTGAGCACGGTCATTATGTTCTGCTTCGCCGTCATGTTAGGGAAGAGCGCGTAGTTCTGAAATAGCAGGCCGCATCTTCGCTGCTGCGGCTTGAGGTTTATTTTTTTCTTCGAGTCGAAAAAGGTCACTCCGTCGACGACGATCTTCCCCTCGTCGGGGGTCACTATCCCCGCTATGCACTTGAGCGTCATGCTCTTGCCGCAGCCGGAGCCGCCGAGCAGCGCGAGCACTTCGTCGCCGGCCTCGAAATCGACGCTGAGCGAGAAAGCGCCGAATTTTTTGCTGAATTTTACGAGCGCGCTCATCTCGCTTCGCCGCTCCTCTCGAATTCCTCGCCGATCGTATGGTTTACGGCCTTGCCCTTAGGCTGGCGGCAGCTGTTTTCGAGCATATTGACGGCGACGAGGACGACGAAAGATATTGCGAGGTTGACGAAGACCCATTTGTAGGCGAGCGTTTCGTTGCCCTCGCGCCAGAGCTGATAGACTGTCGTCGATATCGTCGCGGTGCGCCGCGGTATGTAGCCCGTCACCATCGTAGTCGCGCCGTATTCGCCGAGAGCGCGCGCGAAGGCGAGCACGGTGGCCGCTAGTATGCCGTCCTTGCAGTTCGGAACCATTACGCGCCAGAATATATAGGTGTTGGAGAGGCCGAGGGTCTGTGCGCTGTATATCAGGTTGTGGTCGAAGCCGTCGAAGGCTCCGCGCACCGTGCGGTACATCAGCGGGAACGAAACTATGGCCGTCGCGAAAATCGCGGAATACCACGTCATCGTCAGCCGCACTCCGAAGATTTCAAGCACCGGCGCGCCGACGGGGCCGAGCGGCCCGATGGTCATAAGCAGAAAAAAGCCGACGACGGTCGGAGGCAGCACCATTGGCAGAGTCAGCACGCAGTCGAGCACGCCCTTCGCGAACTTTGGCAGCTTCGAGATGTAGTAGGCCGCGAAGATGCCTGTGAAAAAAGTTATGGCCGTCGATATCCCCGCTATGCGCAGCGAGTTATATAGAGGAAACCAATCCATCATCTCACGCTCCTGCGGAAAACGGCGGCGCAGCGCGCGCCGTCCGGTACGGTATGAAAAAGGAGCCGATGCGTTCGGCTCCCTTTCACGAGGAGAGAGGAGAAAACCTTTTGGGGTTATTTCTCCGGGACAGAAAATCCGATTCTTTCAAAGACCGCGGTCGCCTCCGGCCCTTTGAGGTATTCGACGAAAGCCTTCGCCGCGGCTTCGTTCTTCGTGCCTTTCAGTATCGCGGCGGGATAGACTATCGGCTTGTGCGAGCCTTCCGGAGCTCCGGCTACGACGTCGACCTTGTCCGAGGTCGCGGCGTCGGTGCCGTAGACCACGCCGCAGCTGACGGCGGCGGATTCCGTCTGCGCGAGGACTTCTTTAACGTTGCTTGCAAACGATATCTTATTCTCGCCGTTGAGCTTGTCCCACACGCCCATATGCTTGAATATCTCTTCCGAGTACTGGCCAACGGGCACATCGGAGTTGCCGAGCGCGACGAGCGTTACCTTGTTTGTGGCGACGTCGTCGAAGCTGGCGATTCCGGTCGGGTTGTTCCCCTTCGGGACGATGAGTACGACTTTGTTCGAGACGATGTTGAAGCGCGTGCCCGGCATCACGTGGCTGTCGTTTATCTGGTCCATCTGCTTCTGCCCCGCAGATATGAAAATGTCGCACTCTGCGCCCTGCTCAATCTGCGTCTTGAGCGTTCCGCTCGAATCGAAGTTGTAGACGACGCTCACATCCGGCGCGACTTTCTTGTACATTTCCGCGATCTCCGTCATCGACTCGTTCATCGAAGCCGCCGCGAAGACGGACAGCTCCGTCGCGGCTAAGACCGGCGCCGCCGCGGCGAGCAACGCGCAGACGATGGCTAGGAATGAGAACTTCTTCATAAAAAATCCGCTCCTTTGAAAAAAACATGAAATTATCGCAACTCTGTGTCGCTTTAGCTGAATTATATAACGCACGGCGATTTTTCGCAATGCATATGCGTTGCATAAATATATAAAAATTGCGACAAAGCCGCAGGGTTTGGAATTCTTAACTTTTCATGATAGAATGTGTGGACTTCACGCAGCATGAACAGAAGCACCGAATGAGTTCAGTTACACAATATCTTTTGGAGGGATTGCGATGCAGCTCGAACGTTTCAACGGCCATATAGAAGAGGCGGACTTCCTTAGTATGCTGATGGTGGATATCGCTGGAAACATTCGCAGCGTTTCACTGCCGCGCGGCTACGTTTCTGAAAAAATCCTAAATGAAGGCATCGGTTTCGACGCCTCGAACTACGGCTACGCAAAGGTCAACAACTCGGACATGGTGGCCGTTGCCGATATGGACACCGCGTTCTACGAGATACGCGGCGACTACAAAATTCTGCACGTCCTCTGCGACGTGGTTTCGACGGAACGCGAGACCTTCGACCAGTATCCGCGCAACGTCGTGCGTGCGGCGCGAGATTTCCTGCGCGGGCGGGGCATCGCCGACACCGCAAAGGTACTCGTCGAGCTTGAATACTATGTATTCGAGGAGACGGAGTACAAGACGGGCGTAGATCAGGCGTTCTACCGCGTGAAGTCCGCCGAGGGGCTCGGCGAAGGCTGCGACGACAAACCGCGCGTCGGCCTGCACGCCGCCTACCACAGACTGCCGCCCGACGACTGCTACGCGGATTTCCGCAACGAGACGGTACACTTGATGGAAGTCCTCGGCATTCCCGTGAAGTACCACCATCACGAGGTCGCCGTGTCGCAGCTCGAAATAGAGCTCGACTTCATGGACATGGCGCACGCGGCCGACATGGTCTCGCTCGCCAAATGGATTATCAGGCAGGTCGCGTCGGAGTGGGGGCTCTGCGTGACCTTCATGCCCAAGCCTCTTTATAAGATGCCGGGCAACGGTATGCACGTCCATCAGTTCCTTGAAAAAGACGGGAAGTCCATCTTCCCGGGCGACGTGCTGTTCCATCTGTCGAAAGAAGGGCTCGCCTACACGGCCGGCATGCTGAGCCACAGCCTCACGGGAAGCCTGCTCGCCTTCGGCTGCCCGAGCACGAACAGCTACCGCCGCCTCGTCCACGGCTACGAAGCGCCGGTATCCGCGACCTTCGCGAAGGGCTCGCGCGCCGCGGCCGTGCGCATCCCTGGATATGTCAAGAAGGAGGAGACGCGCGTAGAGTACCGCACGGGAGACGCCTCATGCAACCTCTACTACTTCCTCGCCGCGATGATACTCGCCGGCGCTGACGGCATCGTGAAGGGGCTCGACCCGGTCGCGCTCGGCTACCAGAGCCAGGACGCGAAGGACGAGCTGACCTTCCCGCTCAACCTCAATGCCGTCCTCGACGGCCTAGAGAAGGACAACGAGTACCTCGCACCGGCTTTCCCGCCGAAGCTCATCGAGCTATGGACAAAGGCGAAGCGCGCCGAGGCCGAATATGTCTACAACGCGCCGACGCCGCAGGAGTACGAGCTCTACTTCTAACGCAGAGCAAGCATTTACAGCAAAACCGCAAAACGACGGGAGGGGCCGCGCGCCTTTCCCGTTTTGTTTATTTTTGCCCGCCGCCGCGTTTCCGCTGACGGCGCGGAACGTTTACACCCCTCGCGCGGCGCGGTTATAATAGCGTAACCTCGCGAAGCGGGCGCTTCCGCACGCGGATTATGCAGAAAAAAGGTGCTGAATATGGCCTCCAGGGAACTCAACATGACGGAGGGAGATTCCTTCCGCCAGATGCTTTCTTTCGCGATACCGCTGACGGCGGGCGGCGTGCTCCAGCAGATGTACAGCATGGCCGACGCCGTAATTGCGGGACGCTTTCTTGGAAGCGGCGCGCTAGCCGCTATTTCAAACTGCTTTTACGTAATTTTCGTAATGACGATAATGTTCCTCGGCCTCGGTCACGGGGCGTCGATAATAATTTCCCAGCTCTACGGCTCCGGCGAGCGCGAGCGCGTAAAAAGCGCCGTAGACACGTGTGTCGTGCTGCTCGTCGCGGGCGGGCTGCTATGCACCGCGCTCGGAGTATTCTTCGCTGCGCCGGTGCTGCGCCTTATCGCGACGCCCGAGGACCTCATGGCGCAGTCCGCCGCATATCTGCGGATAATCTTCGCCGGCTCCGTCCCATCGCTCGGCTACACGATAATCGCCGCGCTTCTGAACGCCGTCGGCAACTCGCGCACGCCGCTCGCGCTGCTCGGGGCGGCCGCCGCTCTCAACGTCGCGCTCGACCTGCTCTTCGTCCCCGTGCTCGGCATGGGGATAGGCGGCCTCGCCCTCGCGACGGTGATAGCGCAGACCGTCTCGCTCGCCGGCTGCCTCGTCTACCTCAGCCGTTCCGACAGCCTCATAGCGCTGCGGCTGCGCGGCTTCAGCTTCAGCTGGAAGATGCTCGCGCTGATAGTCAGGCTCGGCGTCCCGACCGGTATGCAAAACGCGCTCATGATGATATCCATGATGGTGCTCCAAAAGGCGACGAACGAATTCGGCGTCGCAGTCATAGCGGGACGCGCGATAGAGTCCCGCATCGAGGGCGTCATGCTGATACCGCTCGCCGGAATTTCCACCGCCGTCACTACATTCGTCGGACAGAACATAGGCGCGGGCAAAGAAGAGCGCGCGAAGCAGGGGCTGAAAAACGGCTTCGTAATGGGCGCGGCGGTCTCGCTCGCCTTCTGGCTCGTGCTGCTCCTGTTCTCCAGGCCCATACTTGCGATATTCTCGTCCGACGAAGCGGCGCTCTTTGAAGCGAAGCGCTGCACAGGCATAATAGCGCCAGCCTTCATCATCTATAGTCTCGCGACCGTCTGGCAGGCCTTCTTCCGCGGCGCCGGCGACACGATATTCCCGCTCGTCGTCTCCATAATCACGCAGTTCGCCTACCGCATAGCCGCCATCGGCCCCTTCCTGACCTTCTGGCCCACCCCCTCCGGCATCTGGTATCTCTACATATCAAGCTGGTTTCTCATGTTCGCGCTCGACTGGGCCTACCACAGGACGGGATTCTGGAAGAGATACGCCGCGGCGATAAGGGGCCCTAGGAATGTGAATTACCATTAATGAAGAAGACTATAAACTTTATACCTATAAACTTTATACCTTAAATAAAAGGCTAGACGGCTCAGAGCCTGCCGCAGCGTTCCAGTCGTCTGGCGCGCAAAAATTTCACCCCGCTTCGCAGCGTGGCATCGCGCGAAACGGGGCGGTTTCTTCTTGGTATATTAAATTAGACGTTGGTCCTGCGTTCTCGCTCTGCGTTACGCAACGTGTCTCGCCGTTACTCCCGCCTCCGCGCGCCGCGCGCAGAGCGCAAACGCCGCTGCGGATAGCAGCACGCCGGGGACTATCGGGTGGATAGCGCCGAGCATTCCTGGCGCGGCTATGCCTGTGATAGAAGTAGAGGTCGAGGCGTAGCCGAGGGCGTACCACGCGACCGAGCTTATGAATCCCGCGAGGGAGCTCGCAGTCGCAGCAACCGGGCCGGCCTTCGGGCCGAAAGCGAGCAGGCAGAGGTAGGGGGCCATTATCGCGCAGGCGAGCAGAGTCCAACTCGTTGCGCAGATGACGGCGATTATCGACGAGCTTTTAAGCGCGAAGAGGCCGCTGCCAAGCGCGCAGAAAATGACGGTGATGCGCCACGGCCAGCCGTGCAGTTCCTTTTTCAGCACGTCGCGCCCGAGGCTGCCGCTCGCGATATGCAGCAGCGCCGAGGCGGTCGAAAGCGATGCGGAGACTATCGCGAGCGCGAAGAGCTGCTGTCCCGCCGCCGGTAGGAGCCTATGGACGAGGATCGGAAGCACGGTGTCCGGGTCGGTTATTCCGCCGCCGAGCATGACGCGCGAAAGTGCGCTCGCGAAGTACGCGCCGCCGACTACGACCGAGAGCGCAAGCATCGCGAGCGGCGCTGCCTTGCGCGTCTCCTCCTGGCTGCGCAGAGCGAAGTGACGCTGAATGAGCTGAGGCTGCGCCCAGATGCCTATCGAGGTGACGACCGCGAGGAAGATTATGTTGAGGCCGCCAGCGCCGCTTGAAAGCGCGAGGAAGCCGTTGTCAGCGCCCTGCGTCGGGGGCAGCGCCGCGAGACGGCGCAGCCCCTCAGCCGGACCGCCGACGGCGTGGAAGAGCGCGATGAGCAGCGCGCCTATACCTATAATCATAATAAGTCCCTGCAAAGCCTCGGTGTAGAGTACGCCGCGCAGCCCGCCCCAGATGACTGAAAGGCCGACGACTGCGACGAGCAGCGCGAGCGCAGCATTTACTGAGATCGGGATGACGCCCGCGATCATCACAGCCGCGCCCTTAAAGACCGCGACCAGCGCTATCTAGAGAATCTCCTTGCCGAGGGCGACCGAATTAAGCGCGCA
>URAG01000077.1 GCA_900545755.1 uncultured Cloacibacillus sp.
GCTGCGCGCTTCCCATTCAAGCCCCCCAGCGCGCACGCGCCCCTGTCCGATGATATTGTCTACAGGCGAGGATACGACTCCGTCGGCGCCGATCATCATATCGGCGTTAGTCGGCGTCTTTTTCACGCGGAGCACCCGCTTAAAGAAGGGGCGCGTCAAGGCAAGCGCAAGCGCGCTGGCGGCGATGAACACAGCTATCTGCACGTTGAAAGAAGCTCCGAGCCACGCTGGGATCATTGTGACGAGCGCCCCGATCGCAAACCATACGGAGAACAGCCCCGCCGTCGACGCCTCTATGACGCCTGCCGCTATCGCGACTATCAGCCAGAAAACGACTTGGTTTGAAATTATAAACGATGCAAGTCCGTCCATCGTACCATCCTTTCGTCGCGCGGCGGCTCAGCGCCGCCTGCTCAAACAGCATATCACAACAGCGCCTCATTTGCGATTTTATTTTTAATTGCAGGAGCGGCACAGCATTTTGACATCCGTAAGAAATTCGCTATAATTTTAACGTTACGGCGTGTTTTCGCGCCGTCGAGCGCCTTTTACAGGGGTTCCAGTCCCATGTGGCGCAAGCCCGTGAACCTCGTCAGGTCCGGAAGGAAGCAGCGATAAGCGGAATCTTGCGGGTGCCATGGGAGCGCTGGAACTCCTGCAAAGGGCGCTTCATTTTATACGCTCCCCTCAAGGACGGTAATCTTTATGGAAGAAGCATCACGAAAGTTTCTGCCAGTCAAAGTCAAACCTGAACCGGGCGACAAGCTCGTCGCCGCGCCGTGCTGGGTACTGACTGCGAATATGGTGCAGCGCGGACTTTTTACACGGCTGACTGCGAAGCCGGTGACGGCGCTCGTAAACGCGACGACCGGCGAGGCGGAGATAATCGATGAAGAGCTCACAGCATCGGAGGATTTTTCAGCCCCGTCCGAAATCAAGCTGCTTCCTGCCAAGCTCTCGCGCGCTGCGGCGGAGGAAGCCGTGCTAGCAGCTGTCTCCGCAGCGTCGCCGCGCGGATGGCGGCGCGGCATAAGCCACTCGGAACTTTTCTTCAAAGGCTCTGGGCGCGACGTTCTCGCGCTGCGTCTCTATATAATACGCGGCCCCCTGCTCATAGACGCCTTTTCGGGCGAGAGCAGCGGAGCCGCTTCGTTGATTGAATTTCTTATCTAGTCTACTCTTTCGGCAGCGTCATCACGAACGCCGCGCCGCCGAGCCGGCTCTCGCCCAGCTCGAGCTTTCCGCCGTGGCGTTCGGCTATTCTGCGCGATATGGAGAGTCCGAGGCCGTAGCCGCCGTTCTTCTTTTCCTTTCCGCGCGCACGGTGTCCGTCGCCGCGGCGGAACCGCTCAAAAATTATCTCCTTGTCCATATCGTGTATTCCGGGGCCGTCGTCGTCGACAGTTATTTTCCACGAGCCGCCCGCGTCCTCGACCGAGACCTTTATCCGCCCCGTGCTTCCGCCGCCCTGCTCTATGTACTTATGCGCGTTTTCCATGAGATTAAGAATCGCACGGCGTAGGTCGCTGTAAACTCCCTTTACAGCCGCGCCGTCCGGCATGCTGACCTCTATGGCTATGTCTTTCTTGTGCGGAAGGGCTTCTATCTCGTCGCTCACGTCGGCTATGAGCTCCCCAATGTTTACTTCGCCTAGCGTCGGAAGCTCCGGCGCTGCGTCGGCGTCGAGGCGCACGAGCAGAAGCATGTCGTCGACGAGCTTGCTCATGCGCTCCTGCTGGCACAGCAGGCTGTTGATCGTTTCAACGTCCTCGGCGCGTTCAGGCTCCTTCATCTGCGGCGCGCTCTTCATGAGTTCAAGACCGGTGCGCATTATCGTCAGCGGCGTTTGGAACTCATGGCCCGCGTCGATAAAGAAGTCGCGGCGCGCCTCTTCAAGACGCAGCTTTTCAGTGAGGTCCTGGAGCACTATCATGCGCCCGCGCGGGAGGACGAGCGTCGTAGCCTCTACCTCAACCCTGCCTCCGTGCATCACGGGAATCACCCTCTGCCCGTCCGGTTCGTCCAGCATCTGATAGAGTTCTCCGGAGGGCAGTATGACTTCTACAGACGAGCCGCGCGCGGGTAGCTCCCCCACGGCGCTGCCACGGCAGATGCGCGCAGCCTCTTGGTTGATGTATCGGATGCGTTTGTCGTCGTCTATGAGTATTACGCCGACGGGAAGCGCGCCGACTATTTGCGCAAGCTCCTCTTTGCGTTCCTGCGCCTCATGTATCGTACTCGCAAGCGAGTCCTGCATATTATTCAGGGTGTTCGCCAACGTCTGTATCTCGTTGTCCGCCGTTATTGGGAAACGCGCCTTTTCGCCGCGCGCTATCTGTGACGCCGCCTCGCTGAGATTGTGAAGCGGCGTCATGATCGAGCGAAGCACTAGATAGGTGCCGAGCCATATAATGACGAGCGCCGCGAGGAAATATTTAAGAAACGGAGCCGCGATGTTCTGCGCTATCGACGAGAGCGCCCCCACTGGGTACGAAAGGCGCACTACGCACTCCGCGCCGCTTGGCAGGACCGCCTTACGCGCGGAGTAGACCTGCCACGCTTCCAGCGTCTTGCTATAGCGCAGCTCGAAGCCCTCACCCGTCTCGAATGCGCTTATGACCTCGCCGCGCGTGTAATGGTTTTCAAGCTCCCCTGCATCCGCCTTGCTGTCTATCAGCACACGCCCGTCTGATGCGATAACCGTCATGCGCCCGTCGGGATACATCTCCTGCCAGTCCTCTTCGGCGGCGGCGAGCCCAGCCAGCCCATCGCGCTGCGCGGACGAGACCGCGACGGCCAGATAGCGGTTAAGCGTATCGCGCGCGTCCGCGACGGCGCTTGTACGCTGCGCGTTATAAACTATAAACCAAGCCGCCGCGCCGATGACGCAGACGGCGAAAGTTATCAGGAGCGCTATTTTTTTCTTCATTGCAAGCGAACGCACCGCGGACATTTTATTCGCCTTCCTCCCATGTCAGCCTGTAGCCGCGCCCGCGCAGCGTCTGCGCCGACAGCGTAGGCTTTTTCCCATCGTCGAGTTTCCTACGCAGCCTCGACATGTGCACGTCCACAGTGCGCGTGTCGCAGCTTCCTAGCCCCCATATCTTCCTGAGCAGCTCGTCGCGCGAAACTGTGTGTCCCATGCGGCGCGCGAGCACCTCGAGTATGGAATACTCTGTCGGGCTCAGGTCTATCATGCTGCCGCGCAGCCAGACTTCCTTCTCGGCCGTGTCAAGTTTGAAATCCCTGTCCTCGATGACCTTCTTCGTCTCCGCAGGACCCTGCGAACGGCGCAGAAGGACGCGCACGCGCGCGAGCAGCTCGTCAAGCGGGAAAGGCTTTCGCATATAGTCGTCGGCCCCTAGGTCGAGCCCCTGAACGACGTCCTCTGCGGAGCTGCGCGCCGTCAGCATCAGTATCGGTATGTGGCGCGTCTCGTCGTCGGACTTCACGCGGCGGCAGATCTCCCAGCCGTCCATAAGCGGAAGCATGAGGTCCAGTATGACGAGATCTGGGATCTCCTCGTAGATCAACGAGAGCGCGTTGTCTCCGTCGTATGCGCAGACGGTCTTGTAGCCCTGCTGGCGCAGCGCGCGGCAGACGAACTGCGCGAGGCTTTCTTCGTCGTCGACGACGAGTATTTTCTGTGCCATAGCGCTACAGCTGCCTCTTGCGGCGGTAGTCGGACGCTTTCACCTGGCGGCCTGTGTACATATAGGCTATCCTCTCGGCGACGTTAGTCGCGTGGTCGCCGGCGCGTTCGAGGATACGCGAGACGCTCATGAGGCTCAGCGACTGCTCTATGCGCTCAGGCTTCTCCATGATGAGCAGCAGGAGCTCTCGGATTATCTGCTTGTCGAGATCGTCCATGTCGTCGTCGTATGGGAATACCTTCAGCGCGGCTGCGCCGTCGTGTTTGTCAAGCGCCTCCATCGCAGCCGAGAGCATCGTCTTCAATATCTCAACCATACGCGGTATGTCTATCAGCGGCTTAAGCTGCGGCTTCTTGGAAAGGTCGAGCGCGGCTTTCGCGATGTTCTCGCCGTAGTCGCCGATGCGTTCAAGGTCGACCGCTATGTGCATGAGGCTGACGACGACGCGGAGATCCTCGCCGAGCGGCTGGTAGCGCGCCGCGAACTCCATACAGCCCGCATCGACCTTCTCTTCGAGCTCGTCTATCAGGTCGCCGTCGCCGATGACCTTCTGCGCGAGCTCGGCGTCGTTGTTCTTGAGCGCCCAGACGGCCTGCTCGACTGACTCCGCCGCCATGCCGCCCATGCGGTAAATCATATTTTTCAGGGCCGAGAGATCCTCCTCAAGCCTTTTTCTCGTGTTTATCGTAGTCATTTTTTACGCCCCGCTCCAATCTTCGGTAAGCTCCGATGTTTTGTTTAGCCGAATCTGCCCGAGATGTAGTCTTCCGTACGCTTGTCGCGCGGGGAGGTGAACATCTTCGCGGTTACGTCATATTCTATCAAATCGCCAAGCAGAAAGAAGGCTGTATAGTCCGAGATACGCGCCGCCTGCTGCATGTTGTGCGTGACTATGACGACCGTGTAGTCTTTCTTGAGTTCGTTGACGAGTTCCTCTATCCTCAGCGTGGACATAGGGTCTAGCGCGGAGGTCGGCTCGTCCATGAGCAGGATGTCAGGCTGCGTCGCCGTTGCGCGCGCGATGCATAGGCGCTGCTGCTGCCCGCCGGAGAGCCCCGTGCCAGGAGTCTTTAGCTTATCCTTGACCTCGTCCCAGAGCGCCGCGCCTTCGAGGCTCTTTTCGACAATCTCGTCTAGCTTGTCTTTATCCTTTATGCCGTTGAGACGCGGGCCGTAGGCGATATTGTCGTATATCGACATTGGGAAAGGGTTAGGCTTCTGGAAGACCATCCCGACTTTGCGCCTTAGCCCTATAACATCGGTGCTCGGAGCGAGGATGTTCTCTCCATCGATGTTTATCGTCCCTTCGACGCGCGCCGACGATATGAAGTCGTTCATCCTATTGAGACACCTCAGATAGCTGCTCTTCCCGCAACCAGATGGTCCTATGAACGCCGTGACTTTGTTCTCGCCCATGTTGAAGGTTATATCCTTCAGCACCTGGCGTTCGCCGTAATAGAGGTTGACGTGCTCCGTCTTTATCTTAGTAACGAAGGACGCCTTTCCCTCTCCCTGCCGCGTGCCGCGGTCCCTGACCGTGACGCGGATGTTCTCTCTGCCTTCCATTTATCTGCCGTTCCTTTCCGCAAGCCGCGCGCGCGCTATTACTCCCGCCGCGCTAGTTCCCATGACCAGCCCTATAAGCACCAGTATCGCACCGTACTCTATCGGCTCCGCCGCGGCCGGATCGGTCGCGGAAGTCGCAAGTACGTATATGTGGTACGGAAGAGCCATGACCTGGCTGAAAAGACTCCTCGCTATATTCGGGGCGAAGTACGCCGCGCCCGTGAACATTATCGGCGCGGTTTCGCCGGCCACGCGGCCTATCGCGAGTATCGCACCTGTTATTATCGTAGAAGCCGCGGATGGCAGGACGACTTTGAAAATCGTCTGCGCCTTCGTCGCGCCGAGCGCGTAGGAAGCGTCACGGTAATCCTGCGGCACCGCAAGGAAGGCCTGCTCCGCGACAGTGACGACCAGAGGCAGCGAGAGGCAGGCGAGCGTCAGCCCAGCCGAGAGAAGGCACGATCCGAACTGAAGGAACACTACGAAAAGCGAGAGACCGAAAAGCCCGAATATTACCGACGGGACGCCCGCTAGCGAGCGTATCGAAATCCGCATCAGCCTCACGAACCACGTATCCTTCGCGTACTCGGCGAAGTATAGCCCCGTGATTATCCCGACGGGGAGCGCCACCCCCATCGAGACGAGCACAAGCTGCATAGTACCGATCAGCGGCGTCAGTATGCCGCCGGCCATCATGCCGTCGCGAGGCGGCTGGGTGAGGAACTCAATCGAGAGAGTCCCGGCCCCTTTCTTCAGCAGATAGAGCGCGACCGCGCCTATAACCGCGACGAGCGCGAGCGCAACAAGGCAGAAAAGAGCCGTCGAAAGCCTGTCGAGAAACCTGCGTCCGTATGTACGGTTCATCTCTTTCCACCTCTTTTTTCTACATATAGAGAAGCTAAGTTTATTGCCAAAGTCATAATCAGAAGTATCAGCCCGGCGAAAAAGAGCGCGTGATAGTGCGTGCTTCCCACCGGCGTTTCGCCCATCTCCGCCGCAATCGTCGAAGTGAGCGGGCGTATCGGGTCGGTGAACATCGTGGGCGGTATCGCCGCTCCACCCGCCGCCATAAGGACGACCATCGTCTCGCCTAGAGCCCTCATTACGCCAAGCAGCGTAGCGGCGATGATTCCGGGAAGGGCGCTTGGGAATACCACCTTGAAGATCGTTTCGAGCCGCGTCGCGCCGAGCGCGTAGGAAGCGTCGCGCAGCTCGCCCGGCACCGCGGCAAGGGCCTCGTCCGAAAGCGAGGCGACCGACGGGATTATCAGGAACCCCAGCAAGATCGAAGAGTTGAGAAGGTTCAGCCCGCTCGGTATGCCTATCGTAACCTGCATCCACGGGGCTATTATCATCATTCCTATGAAGCCGAGGACTATCGACGGCAGGAAGCCGAGCATTTCAAAGAGGACTTTGAAGCACTGGCGCACCTTACGCGGCGCAATCTCGGCGGAGAAAATCGCAAGCGCGATAGAGACTGGGATCGCTATCACGCTTGAAAGGACGGTGGCCGCCAGCGTGCCGGCTATCAACGCCACCATCCCGAGCGCCGGGGGCTCTTCCGTCGGGTACCAGTCCTTCGAGAAGAACATCTCCCCCAGCGACGCCGATTCAAGGACGGGCAGCCCATTCGCGACCAAGAATCCGAGGATGAAGACAAGGACGACTATTCCCGTCACCGCCACGCAGAAGACCGCGCGCGACATTATCTTGTCTCCGGTACCTCCGAAAGCCTGGCCGGCTCTGGACGCCGTTTTATTTCCGCAAGTGTTCATAAGGGCTGTCCGCCTTCTTCCTTCCCGGCCTGACTACTTTACTTCGCGGAGCGAGACGTAGCCGGTGCTGTTGACTATCTTCTGCCCCGCGTCGCTCTGCATGTACATGAGGAAGTTAAGGACCTCGCCCTTCGGCCATCCGTTGGTGAACATGTAGAGGAAGCGCGAGAGCGGGTACTGTCCGTTGCGCGCCGTCGCCGCGCTCGCCGCCACGCCTTCAACCTTGAGCCCCTTGACTGTGTTGTTGACGTAGCCCATGCCTTCGTAGCCTATCGCGTTGGGGTTCTTGCTGACGGTAGCGAGCATAGCGCCGCTGGAAGCCGTCACCTGCGCCTTAGCGGTCACGCGCGTCTTCTCGCCCGCGTCCATGATCATTTCCTGCCACGTGCCGTAGGTGCCGGAGCTGGTGTCGCGTCCGACTACGACTATCGGGGCGTCCGCGCCGCCGACTTCTTTCCAGTTGGTGATTTTACCGGCGAAGATATCCTTAAGCTGAGCCTTCGTGAGGCCGCTCACCTTGTTGTCCTTGTGGACGATCGGAACGATACAGTCAAGAGCCACCGCGAAGGGGACGGGATAGACCTTCTTAGATATGCAGTTCTGAACTTCGGAATCCTTGATGAAGCGCGAAGCGTTCGCTATCTGCGCGGCGCCGTCGGCGAGGGACTTGAAGCCGTTGCCTGTTCCGGTGCCTGAGACGGAGAACTGAACTCCCTTATGTTCTTTCATATACTGCTCGACAGCCGCCTGACCGAACGGGAGGACCGTCGTCGAACCATCCATGACGATAGGCGCCGCCGTCGCCGCCGAAGCCGCGGCGAGAACCAGAGCCGCTACCATTGTCGTTAATACTTTTTTCATTTCTACTCCTCCTAAAATGTTGTGACTGAAGTATATCCTGGCGCAGTTAACGATGTGTGTACGCAATGTAACGGTAATGTAAAGGCGAAAAAAGCAGGCTGTAGAGCGAAAATTGCGGATATCCAGCTCCAGCGTGGCAAGCAGCGTAACGACGGACAAGCCGCCCGTTCGCGGCTGAACGGGCGGCTTGGTTGCTATGCAGGCTTCGTTTTAATTAAAGCCGCAATGCGGCCCTCTCGGGCGATACGGGAAAATAACCGAAAAAATATACGCAGGCCGCGAGCGCGACGAGATAAACTGCAATAATCGCGGCGCGCCTCGCGCGGCCGTCCGTCAGCCGCGCAAGCGTCTCGCCGTACTTGACTAAGATGAACACGTTCGCTGCGAAGGCGATTACAGAAACGACGCTTGCGCGCATCGAGAGCATGAAGCAGGCGATAAGGTACTGCACGAGCAGAAAGCCGGCGCTCTCGACGGCGATTGCAAGCGCTTCCGGTAATTTTCGCGCGCCAGCACCGTTCTTGAGACTCACAGCAGTTTCAGTCTTTCGCCTAGCTCGCGCGCCTTCTGCTTCCATTCCTCCTCCGTGCCGTCGTTCGTCAGCACAAAGTCGGCCTTCGCGATTTTTTCCTCGCCTGGCAGCAGCTTCGCCTCGCGGCGCGCCACCTCATCTGCATTCCAGTTTCGTTTCGCGTTGCGCTGGACTCGCTTCTCGAACGGCGCTGCGGCGTAGACCACATAGTCTAGCCATTTGTCGTGTCCAGCCTCATAGAGCAGCGGTATCTCAACGATCGTCCAGCCTTCGGACTCGCGCGCCAGTTTTTTCAGCTCTTCGCCGGTACGGCGGTGTATCAGAGCGGAGGCGAATTTATATTCCTCCGCGTCGTTGAATATCTTCCCCGCGATTTTAGCCCAAAGCGTTTTGTGGTCGGGCTCGTCGAAGAATCCCGCGCCCCAGCGCTTCTCCGCCTCGGCCTGCACGTCCGGCCTGTCCCACATTGAGCGCGCGACGGTGTCCGCGTCTATGACGCGCGCGCCCATTTCGCGCCATACGGAGCAGAGCGTGCTCTTACCAGCGCCAACGTCGCCTGTCAGCCCTATGATCGACATGGTATCCCTCCCCAGCCTCGTCGCTGAAATCTTTCACTTCCGCTGGAATTTCGTTGATGAAGCGCGACCGCGGGTTTCTCTGTATCCCGCCGAAGAGCAGGCGGCTCACGGCGCAGCTCATGTATAGCCGCTCCCGCGCGCGCGTCATGCCGACGTAGCAGAGGCGGCGCTCCTCGGACAAATCGCCCTCCCCCTCGACGGCGCGCGCGCTCGGGAAAATTCCCTCCTCGAGCCCTATGAGGAAGACGACGGGGAACTCGAGCCCCTTCGCCGCGTGCAGCGTCAACATATTCACGGCGTCTGGAAGCGTCTCCGCCGAGTCCTGGTCGGTCATCAGCGGAATCTCCGTCAGAGCCTCGACGATGCCGCTGCCGGGCGTGACTATGGAGAGAATTTCCATAACGTTGCCGACGCGCTCTTCCCAGTCGTCGTGATACTCATCGCGCAGGTAATTTTCATAGCCGTTCGTGTATAGTATCGCGCGCAGCGCCTCGCCAGCGTCATCCTTGTTCGCAAGTATCGCCAGCATGTCGGCGGCGAGCGCCTTCGCTCCGGCGGCCTGTTTGCCTTTCAGCCCCGCGCCGCTCTTCTCCACCTCGCGCCAGAGTTCTTCGGCGTTTTCGTGGACTATCTTCGACAGAGCTTCGCCGAGCCGCTCGACAGTAGTCTTTCCTATGCCGCGCGCGGGGATGTTCGCGGCGCGCGCGAGCGAGACCATGTCAAGCGGGTTGACCGCGAGACGCAGCATCGAGAGCGCGTCCTTGACCTCGGCGCGCTCGTAGAAGGCGACGCCGCGGATAATGTTATACGGAATTGATTTTTCGAGAAGCGCCTGCTCCATGCCGCGGCTCAGCACGTTCATGCGGTAGAGTATCGCAATCTCACCGTAGTTGTAACCCTCGTCGTGTAAAGCCTCGATGCTCTTCGCTATCCAATCGGCCTCGTCGGAGTCCTTGAGGAAGCGCTTCACCTGGATTTTGCGCCCGCGCCCAGATGCCGTCCAGAGGTCCTTCGGACGGCGGCCGTCGTTGTTGCGTATCACGCCGTTCGCGCCGTCGAGGATGTTGCCTGTCGAGCGGTAGTTCTGGTCGAGCACAGTCACTTTCGAGCCTTTGAAGTCGCGCTCGAAATTGAGAATCATCGCCATCTCCGCGCCGCGCCAGCCGTATATGGACTGGTCGGGGTCGCCGACTACCATTATTTTACGCCCGCCCTCGACGAGACAGCGCAGAAGAAGATACTGCGGCATGTTCACGTCCTGATACT
>URAG01000078.1 GCA_900545755.1 uncultured Cloacibacillus sp.
ACTACGTCAGAGGAGCTTTTGCCCATAGCTATAAGCTGAATGAACTCCATGCATAGCATGGAGTTTTCTTTATACAATAAAAAGGACTTAAGATGAAGTCTTAAGTCCTTATTGATGTTAAAAAATGGCGCGCCGGACAGGATTTGAACCCGTAACCTTTGGATCCGTAGTCCAATGCTCTATCCAGTTGAGCTACCGGCGCGTATAGCGTTTTTATGGCGGTGAGGCAGGGATTTGAACCCTGGAGGGAGCTTTATGGCCCCCTACCCGCTTAGCAGGCGAGCGCCTTCAGCCTAGCTCGGCCACCTCACCAACGCGGAATATTCTATTATGGAAGCGCGGATTTGTCAACGATTTATTTTCAACTATTTTAAGATTTTTATGCAGGACTGCGGAGCACTCCTCATGCCGCCGCGAAGCGGGCCAAAGCTTTGATGTTTCTTCGCTCTTTTGCCGAGTTTTCGTTTCGTTATCCCGCCTTGCCGGGCTTTCAGCAGGCGTCAAAACGGGAGAAATTCGTATGCCCCACTATCTTCCGCGCCAGTTTCGGCGCACCGGCTGACGCGGCGATCAAGATAATGCTCTTTGTAGAGAAGGAAGCGGATCAACCGTGAGAGGACAAAACTAAAGCCGCCGCGGCCTTTTGCCCCGCCACAGCGGCTTTTTGTTCCATAAACAAGATTTAGCGGTACAGCTCTGCTTTTTACTGCTGTGTGTTCCCGGCGGGTTGTTTTACAGGATCTATCGGGCGCGAGACTACGGGGGACGAGAGGACTATCGCCGTGGTCGTCATGCCGCAGCTTCCCATTTTACTGATTACTTCTTCTAAGTGTCCGACTGATGAGACGATGACCTTGAGGATGACGCCGTCGCTTCCCGTCAGGTGGTGACATTCGAGGACTTCAGGAATGGATTTCGCAAGCTCATCCGCCTGCGCCAGGAAGGACACTGGTATCGATAGGCGGACGAAAGCCATTATCGGATAGCCGACGCGCGACTGATCGACTATAGCGCGATAGCCGAGTATTATCCCAGCCTCCTCCATGCGGCGGACGCGCTCGGCGACGGCCGGTGACGAGAGCCCGACTTTGCGGCCCAGCTCGTTGAAGGATATTCTGCCGTCCTCCTGGAGGATCCGGAGTATCTGTCTGCCAATGTCGTCAAGAAGTTTATTGCTGAGCATCTGTGAGACCCGCCCTTCTCATAATAAAATAAATTTTTTAAATCATCCTGCTGTTAATATTAAGGCATTTTTGCAGAAAAAGGAATAGCAGATAAAGAATTTTTACGAGAAAATGACGTTTCTGCTTTTTATGGCGTTATGCGGCGTATCAACGTTCTCTGCCGAGTTTCCCCAAAAGAAAGGAGGGCGCGCTGCGCGTCCTCCTCCGCGTAAAATTTGCGATTTTCAGTTTATCTTTTGCCGAGTCCGGCTGCGACGGCCCACGCAGCCGATATTGAGTGCAGGCACGGGATCCCGGCAGAGCAGGCGTGGCGACGTATCAGCGTGCCGTCTGCGATGTGGCGCTCGTTTCCGCCTGGGATGTTAAGCACCAAGTCCCAGCCGCCTGAACGCAGACGCTTCACAAGATCTTCGCGCTCGACGCATCCGGCCTCTATACCCCATTTTTTGAGGTATGCCGCCGTTCCTGCTGTCGCCTCGACCTCCCAGCCGAGCTGTTTGAAGAGCGCAGCTACCGGCATAGCCTCAGACTTTTCGCTGTCCGCTATGCTCATGAGGATGCGCCCGGACTGCGGCGGCGTCCAGCCAGTGCCGCGCAGCCCCTCCATTATTGCGTCGGAGAGGTTGTCGGCCATGCCGAGGCTTTCGCCGGTGGACATCATTCTCGGCCCGAGCTTCGGGTCGAGGCCGGGGAGCTTATCGTTGGAGAAGACGGGGACCTTGACGCCCCATAGGCCGCTTTCCGGGTAGAGGCCGACGCCGTAGGGCATGTCGCGCAGCTTTTCGCCGAGCGCTAAGCCGACTGCAATGTCGACGAGCGGCAGGCCGGATATCTTGCTCGCGATCGGGACTGTGCGGCTGGCGCGCGGGTTCGCCTCGATTATCCAGAAGGCTCCGCCGCGAAGGACGAACTGGATGTTGAGCAGCCCGTGGACGTTGAGCTCGCGCGATATCGTCGAAACGAAGTTCAAGACTTCGTCCTGCTGCTCCTTCGTGAGCGAGAAGCTTGGGAACACGGCTATCGAGTCGCCTGAGTGGATTCCGGCTGGGTCTATATGTTCGAAGATTCCTGGAATGAGCACGTCGCCGCCGTCGCATAGCGCGTCGCATTCAAACTCGCGGCCAGCGAGAAACTGGTCTACCATAACTTTCTGCCCCGGCACGGCGTCGAAGGCCTCTTTGAGGACCGCGACGAGCGCCTTTTCGTCGTAGACAGCGCGCATCGCGACTCCTCCAATGACGAAGCTCGGGCGTACCATAAGCGGGTAACCGAGTTTACCGGCTGCTTCGAGCGCCTCTTCGACCGAGGCGACGTCGACGCCTTTCGGCTCCGGCACGCCTATGCGCGAGAGGAGGCGCGAGAACTGGCCGCGGTCCTCGGCGGCCTCTATGACCTTGGAGTCCGGGCCGAAGAGCTTCACCCCGCGCTCTGCAAGGTCTAGGCCGAGTCGCAGCGAGGTCTGTCCGCCGAAGCAGGCAAATACGCCAGCCGCCTTTTCGCGTTCGAGTATCGGCATTGCGTCGTCGACGGTCAGCGGCTCGAGATAGAGCGCGTCGGATATGTCGTGGTCAGTGCTGACCGTCTCGGGGTTGACGTTCATCATTATCGCGCGGACGCCGCGGCGGCGCAGCGCTTCGACGGCCTTGACGCAGCAGTAGTCGAACTCGACGCCCTGAGCTATGCGTATCGGGCCGGAGCCGAGGACTACGACGCCGCCCTCGTGATCGCCGTGCGGGTCGTCGCCCGCGCCGGGCGCGCCGTAGTAGTAGCCGGAACCGGAGGGGAACTCGCCCGCGCAGCCGTCCACCTCGCGGTAGCCGGATATGCAGCCCTCTTCTTTTATAATTTTTCGCGCTTCATCTTCCGAGAGGCCTGCTGCGCTCGCTATCTGCGAGGCTGTGAAGCCCTTCATCGCGGCGCTCGCTATGTTGCCGTTGACGGCGCCGTCCTCTTCGAGATATTTTTCAGCAAGCTGTATCGCATTAAGCTGTTCTATGAAATAGCGGCGTATGTGCGTCCTGCGCGCAACCTCTTCAACGGTCGTCGAGCTGCGGCGCAGCAGCTCCGTTATCGCGTCGAGCCGCAGATGCGTCGGGCGGTTGACCTGTTCCCAGAGCTTGCGCGTCTCCCATGTGCGCAGCTTCCTATCCGGCAGGGTTTTGCCGCGCGCGACGGAGCGCCATGCCTTCGTCAACGCTTGAGCAAAGTTCGTGCCTATGGCGAGCACTTCGCCGGTCGCCTTCATGCGCGGGCCGAGAGTGAAGTCCGCCTGCGGGAAGCTGTCGAAGGGCCACGAAGGGACCTTTACCGCGACGTAGTCGAGCGCCGGTTCGGAGAGAGCGCTGCCCGCGCCGGTGACCGGGTTCGCCATCTCGGTCAGTTCGAGGCCGAGCGCTATCTTCGCCGCCATGCGCGCGATCGGGTAGCCGGTCGCCTTGCTCGCGAGGGCGCTGGAACGGCTCGCGCGCGGATTTACCTCTATTACGTAATACTCGCTGCCGTCTGGAGCGAGCGCGAACTGAACGTTGCAGGCCCCGCGGATGTCAAGCGCATCGACTATCTTGAGCGCCGCCGTGCGCAGCATCTGCCATTCCTTGTCCGTGAGTGTCAGAGGCGGTGAGACGACGACGGAATCGCCCGTGTGGACGCCCATCGGGTCGATGTTCTCCATCCCGCAGACTGCGAGCGAGTTTCCGGCGCAGTCGCGGACGACTTCTATTTCCATCTCGTGCCAGCCTTCGAGGTAGCGTTCTATCAACGCGTGGCCGACGGGCGACGCCGCCAGCGCGTCCTCAGTCTGGACTACGAAATTCGCAACGTCGCGCACGACGGAGTTCCCGGAGCCGCCGAGCGTGAAGTCGGGGCACAAAATCAGCGGCAGCGGCGTGGGCAGCGCGAACTCCTGCGCCTCTGCGACGGACGAAATTCCGCGGCTGGCTATAATCGGCTGCCCCGCGTCGAGCATCGCGCGGCGGAAGGGCTCGCGCGCCTCGGCGCGTTCGACAGCCTCCGGCTGCGTGCCGAGGACGCGGCATTTATGGCGCTTCCATATTCCAAGCTTTTCGCACTCCATGCAGAGGTTCAGCCCGGTCTGCCCGCCGAGCGTAGCGACTACGCCGTCTGGGTTGTGCTCCTTCAGGATTTCCTCAACGACGTCTGGCCGAAGCGGGCGAATATAGACGACGTCCGCTACAGAGCTGTCCGTCTGTATCGTCGCGGGGTTGCTGTTGAGCAGGATGACGCTGCATCCTTCTTCTTTTAGCGCGCGGCAGGCCTGCGTGCCCGCGTAGTCGAACTCCGCGGCCTGTCCTATCTTTATCGGGCCGGAGCCCAGCACAAGAACTTTTCTGATAGTTGCGTCTCTCATCCTAATTTCTCCCTTGGCGCGCGGCCTTCATGCGGTCGATGAAATTATCGAAAATGTATGAGGCGTCCTCCGGACCCGGCGAAGCCTCGGGATGGAACTGCACCGAGAGCGCGTCGTAACGCCTGTGGCGAAGCCCCTCGACAGTGCCGTCGCCGAGGTGTTTGTAGGCGACCTCGAGCTCCGTTCCTGCGAGGCTCGCTGCGTCCACCGCGTATTGGTGGTTCTGGCTCGTCAGCAGGCCGCGTCCTGTGGCGAGGTCGAGCACCGGCTGGTTCGCCCCGCGGTGGCCGAAGGATAATTTCTTCGTCTTTCCGCCGCAGGCCATCGCGAGCAGCTGATTTCCGAGGCAGACGCCGAGCAACGGCAGACGCCCAAGGAACTTCGCCGCCTCCGCTGCCTCGCGCCCAAGCACCGAGGGATCCCCCGGGCCGTTGCTCAGCAACACGCCGTCAGCGCCGCTGTTCAGCACGGTATCTGCAGGAGTGTCGTGCGGGAAACGGATCACACGGCAGCCGCGGCGCTCCATGCTGCGGATTATGTTCTCCTTCACTCCGTAATCCATCACCGCGACGGTCAGATCCCCGCCGCCGCTTATCACCGGCATGTCGCACGAAACCTCATCCACGAGTGTCGGCGGAAGCTCCGCAAGCTCGGGCGGCACGGGCGCCGTGTCGAGACGGCCCATCATCGAGCCGACCTCGCGGATCTTGAGAATAAGTCCGCGCGTATCTATGTCGTGCACTATCGGGCGGCCGTTCTCCGCCATCCAGTCGTGTAAACTTTCAAAGCGCCCGCATTCCGTTTCGTCGAGTCGCGTCATCAGAGCCGCGCGCGCCCATACGCGACTGCCTTCGAGGTTATCCTTGTCTATTCCATAAATCCCGATAGGCGGGAAAGCGAAAACGATGATCTGTCCGTTATACGACGGGTCGGTCAAAGTCTGCGGATAGCCGCACGAGGCCGTCGTGAAGACCACTTCGCCCTCAACCGGGCCGTCGAGCCTGCCACGCCCGCGCCAGACGGAACCGTCGCTCAACGTCAGATAAACGAAATCCTTCATACACTTCGTGCTCCTTCGCGACAAGGTGAAAAATAAACCGAAACTATATTTTTGTTAAGTTTCATATTTCACCCAGCGTTCATTTTTCAGAGTATTATACCCGCAAAGAGAAAAACGTCAAGCCCTTAAAAGATAAATTTTTTCGCTATAATGCAAATTCAACCGATTGCACAAAAATGACGTAAGCTCGGCGCTCGCGCAAGCGTGCAACAGGCTATATAACGGCATGCCGCGCCGCAAGGCACAAGCCGCGCAATATGCGCATCGGCTGTAATACGTATTGCAATGATAATTTTCACCGCGCCGCCGTGTACGCGGTTTCCCGCTTATCGTACAAATAAATGACGCCGTTCTCGTAATTTCCAGGATAGAGCTTCAACGATAAACGCCGGAGGCGACATGGCGGAGGGCTCATTCCCGCCCCGCTTTTAGCGATTAACGGCGTGGCCCGTGCAGAAAATTCACGTAGCTGTATTGGTTCTATATGTGAAATTGAATTACTGCAGCAGGGACGTTTCTGCCGTTTCGCCGGCCGCGACGTGCGGAATCGCAGGCACAAAACGCCGCGGCACCGTTCATTGACATGAAAAGCATAACTCACAAGGCAGCAAAGGAGGCGCAAATGTTGCCTCTTTTGCAGAACAGGCGTTTATAATAACATGGCAAGGCATAACGACGGAGGACACGCGATGGAATACAGCTTCGACCCGCTCATAGACGGGAATTCAAAAATATTGATACTCGGCTCGTTACCCAGCGTCCGCTCGCTCGCCGCCGCCCGCTACTACGCGCACCCACAGAACCGTTTCTGGAAAATAATCTACGGCGCATGGGGCGAAACGCCGGACGCGGACTTCGGCGCGCGCTACCGCTTCATCCTCGCCCACGGCCTCGCGCTCTGGGACGTAGTCAAATGTGCGAACCGAGAAGGCAGCGCCGACGGAAACATCCGCGACGAAATTCCGAACGACATCCCAGCGCTCCTGTCCGCCCGCCCCAACATCGGCCGATTAATCTTCAACGGCGGTTTCGCTTTCAACAAATACAAAAAATACTTCGGCGAACCCAAAATCGCTTACCGAAAAGTGCTCTCCACAAGCCCCGCCTGCGCGGGGAGGGACATGGAGAGGAAGAAGATGTGGATGGAGGCGCTGGGAAGGATATAAACAAATACAACTGCCGACTTGGCAACGCTATACATACGACATGCGCAGTTCACAACAAAAAGAGGATGCCTCGCATGACTGCGAGGCGTCCTCTTTTGTGGACATCCAGACAAACTATGGAAAGCGTCAGTTTGTTCTGGAATTAGTCCTTCGGTTTGATGTCTATGGCAAATTTTGGCCCTTTTACAAAATCAGCAACCGTGTTGCGGAATTCATACAGTGACAGTATCGCAAAGGCTACCGGAATTGCCGAGTAAGTATAGCGATACGGTATCCTCAGAGCCGGTGTCATACGCGATCCGGCAACTATTACAAAATCTATGCCGATGAACAGCACTATGACAGACGCGACAAGCATCAGCACCTGAGCGATGAAAGTAAGCGTATGGTTGACCTTTAATGGCATCATCTGCTTGAACACAACTATGCTCACATGTTCACGCTGCACTGATATAACCGTGGTGCTCAGCAAGCAGAACCATACTAAAAGTATCTTCAGCAGCTCCTCAGACCAAGTAAGCGAGTCGTTAAGCACATAACGGCAGAACACATGCGCCCAGGCAACGACAAGCATCACGAGTCCAATTACGATAATGGCCGCCAGAACTACCTTGTAGACTGCTTTTATAAGTTTATCGAGAGCAGCCAGCATTTCGATCGTTCTACCTTCTTTACTTCATCCCCTTGAGGATATCTGCTTTGACTGCTTTGATGTCGGCGAGGAACTTATCGACATACTCGGCACCAAGCTCTTTCTTAGCCTTTTCAATGACGACGGGCTGCGAAACCTTCTGAATTTCAGCCAGGGCTGCCGAATCAAGCGTGTTGACCTGCATACCTCTCTTTTGAAGTTCCTTTAATATGACTTCTTCGCGGCCAGCATTTACAAAGCGGCTGTAGTTCTGTCCGAGGACGGCGCCGACGGCGAGAGCTTCCTGGTACTCGGCAGGGAGCTTGTTGAACCACTTGAGGTTGGCGACAAGCGGCATACCGTCATAGATATGTCCGGTGAGCGAAACGTACTTCTGTACTTCATACATATTGAGGTCCCACATATTGGAGATCGGGTTTTCCTGTCCGTCGACTATCTTCTGCTGCATGGAAAGGTAAAGCTCTGAGAACGGGACTGGCGTCGGGTTCGCTCCGAGAGCTTCGAAGTTCGCCATGTGCATCGGGTTCTGCATCGTTCTGATTTTCAGCCCCTTGAAATCGGCGAGCTTCGTTATAGGTTTAACAGAAGAGGTAGTATGACGGAAACCGTTTTCCATGTAGGCAAGTCCTTTCATGCCGCATTCTTCCAGCGACGCGAGCAGGTCTTGCCCGATCTTGCTATCCATTACCATCCACGCTTCGTTATAGGAAGTGAAGAGGAACGGGATGTCAAGGACGAAAAAGTTTTTCTGGAAGGTCGTGACTGGCGCGAGCGAAGCTGTAGCCATTTCAAGAGTACCAGTCTGTACCTGAGCAAGAGACTCTTCTTCAGCGCCGAGCTGGCTATTGGGGAAAATGTTGATTACGAAGTTGCCGTCCGTTCTGTCTTCAACATACTGCTTCATAACCATAAGACCAATCGTCTGCGGATGGGTCATCGAGTTGCACGCGGAAATGCGGGCGGTCACCTTTTCAGCGGCGAGAGCGCAAACCGACATCATCATTACGCAAACAATGGCTAATGCTGCTGCAAAAACGCTTCTTCTCATTTCAAAATAACTCCTCTCAAAGTTGTGTCTATGCTAGTATCCCGCCAGTCTGGGCAGGAAAAGCACGAATTGGGGGCAGAATGTGACGAGCAACAGGACGCCTATCGTGGCGGCAACGAAAGGTATCGCTTCTTTGACGGTATCCTCTATTCGGACTCCGGCTATAGGGCTTGTTACGAACAATGTGATGCCGAACGGCGGCGTCGCAAGGCCGACGACTAGATTCATGCATATAACGAGCCCTATGTGGATAGGATCGATACCGACCTGCCACGCAAGCGGCGCTATAATCGGGGCAAGAATGACTATTGAAGCATAGTCGTCCATGAAACACCCGACTATCAGGAGCAGGATATTAACACATATTAGGAACAGCCACCACGGCATCGTCGAAAGCGGCCCAATAAGGCTGTCGAGAACGCGCTCGTTAGCTATCGCCCAGGCCATAACGCTCCCCGCACCGGCAAGGAGAAGCACGAGCCCCGTGGTTGAAGCGGCGTCGAGAAACATCTCAGGAATATCTTTGAGCTTGACCGATCTGTTGACGCAGAAGGCCAAAAATCCGCTATAGAGCACCGCGACAGCCGAAGCTTCCGTTATTGTGAATATTCCGCTGAATATGCCTCCAAGGATGATAACCGGAAGCATGAGGGCTGGGAAAGCTTTTTTAGTAGCTGCGATTTTCTGGGCAGCGGTAGCCTGTCCATGAGCTTTATAGCCACGTTTCTTCGCGATGCAATGCGCGATGAACATCTGGACGCCAGCTATAAGTATGGCAGGGATGATGGCCGCCATGAAGAGTCCGGCAATCGAAGTTCTTCCGACAGACATACAGTACAGTATCATCAGTACGCTTGGAGGCATAATCGGCCCCAACAGAGAAGCGGAGGACATGACTCCCGCGGAAAAAGCCGCCGAATAGCCCTCTTTCCTCATCATCGGTATGAGAAAAACGCCGAGCGAGGCCGCGGCAGCAACGGCAAGACCAACTATCGATCCCATAAGGAGGCTCGCGCCTATCGTGACCATCGCAATCGCACCGCTGAAGCGCCCGAAGAACGCATTTACAAAGTCAATGAGCGACTCAAGCAGCTTTCCCTTGAGCATCAACTGCCCTGTAAGTACGAAGAACGGGACGGCGAGGAAGGAAAAGCTGTTCATCCCCTCATACATCTTCTGGGTTATGATGATGATCGGAACGTCGCTCACAATCATATAAACAAGAGAGCTTAAGATCAAGTTATATGCTATGGGGACACTCATCACCATAAGGCACAGAAAACAAATAACCAGAGCCGCTAGTTCCATTTAACTGAACCTCTTCAATTACGCCAAAACTTTAATGAAGATACGGCTCGTCCCAAAGCAGGAGCTTCTGACCGACGCCCTGTTTCAGCGCGCGCTGGTAGAGCTCGTAGCCACAGGCTACGTCGAAGACCGCCATACCGCAGGCTACGAAGATGATCGTCTCGTCGTCGCTCGTGCGTCCGGGCTTATTGCCGAGAATGACGTTGCCGATATCGGTAGAG